>URSG01000011.1 GCA_900550565.1 uncultured Rickettsiales bacterium
TGACGCACCAGTTCGCGCTGGTTATGGTTCTGATGGTTTCGGCGAAGAAACGTTGGTCACAACCGGTGGCGAACAGACGCTGAACACCGCATATCTGATGGCACCGGCACCGAAATATTATCTGGGCAACGCATACAAGGTTGAAGATGTCCAGTATATCCCAGCCGAAGATTTTAGTTATAACCAGACTGGAATTGCTGGCATTATTCCAACTGAATTAAACGGCACAAAGACCAGCAATGGCGAAACATTTGATATAACCCAAATGGTCGCAACCAGCAAAACATTGCCACTGCCGACAATCGCACGTGTGACGAATCTGGACAATGGCCAGTCGGTCGTCGTTCGTGTGAACAATCGTGGCCCATTTGTGAATACACGTATTATGGATTTGTCCCCGGCCGCCGCGGCACGCATCGGTATGAAGGGTCAGTCCAAGGTTCAAATCCAGGTTATGGCCCAGGAATCTATGGCTGTTAAAAACGCAACGATTGGTGCAAACACACCGGCACAACCGGCCGTCGTTGAAACCGCAACTGTGACCGAAACTGTTGCCCAGCCGGCAATGTCCGCAGGCGGCGAATACAGCGTCCAAGTCGCGGCGTTCTATGCCGAAGACAGCGCGGAAAACCTGGCGGCACGTATGCGTACATACGGTGATGCCACCGTCGTCAAAGAAGGCGATATGTACAAGGTTCGCGTTGTGAATCTGGACGCACCAAAGGCACGCGCGGTTATTGACGCCCTGCGTAATAACGAGGGTATGGCACCGGGTCTGTTAAAGAACGGTCGCTGGATAAACGCTGACAGCATTTAATAAACGGGGCATTTGCCCCGTTTTTTTATTTACCTGGGGCTATTTGCATTTGGCCAAATGCCGTGTATAATCACGGTATGAAAAAACTGAGTGATGATGATATTTTGAAAATGACACGTGGCGAATACACCCCTGATGTGCGCGCCGTGAACAGGTCTGTGCGCGCGGCATTGCACCTGGGGCAACTGATACCAGATGCGCCGGGGCCCTGTCCAAAATATGCACGTCTGGATTTGCACCAAATGACCGAAGAACAGGCGTGGCACGCGATTATGAACCTGGCCACGTCGGGCGTGCGTCGCGCCCAAATCATCACAGGCGCATCTGGTATTTTACACCAGAAATTTCCCCAATGGGCGCGCGAAAGTGTCCTGAGTCCGTATATAATGGAATTCGCCCCAATAAATAATGGCAGTTTTGATGTGCATTTTCGGCGGACAAAAAATAACTAGCCCTGTAATCTGGATATATTTTTTTAAGTGACGTAGTATTTTTTTTGTGTATAATCCCGTCAAAGGTATAAAAATGACAGTTTATGACCATATTCGTCGCAATAATATCAAGACCGCTGTTCTGGTTGCGATATTTCCACTGATATTTATCGCACTGGTGTTTTTATTTGTGTGGTGTGTGGCCCCTGTTGAAACCGCGGCACGCACAACGGCCCAGGTTGCAATTCCAACGTTTATCGCGTGTGGTATATGGATGATGATATCGTGGGCGTTTGGCGATTCAATGATGTTGAACGCGGCACACGCAACTGAAATACACGATGACGACAAACAGAATCGGGAAATATTTCGCGCGGTTGAAAACGTCGCGCTGGCGGCCGGATTGCCCTGTCCGCGTGTATATATCATTGACGACGATTCTATGAACGCATTTGCCACCGGACGCAGTCCGCGCGACGCATCGGTTGCGTTGACCCGGGGAATAATCAAAAAACTGGACCGTCTGGAACTGGAAGGGGTAATTGCGCACGAAATGGCGCATATTGGCAATCGCGATATTCGCCTGGATATGCTGCTGATTACCGGGGTTGGCGTCACAGTTTTTGCCGCAGATTTAATTGGACGCGCCATTTTCTATGGTGGCGCACGCAGTGATGATGATAACAAGAACGGTGGCGCGGCCGTGCTGGTTATGGTGTGGTTGGCGTTTCTTACATTTAACTGGATTATCACACCACTGTTGCGTATGGCGGTGTCGCGCAATCGCGAATACGCCGCAGATGCCACAGGCGCCCAGATTACGCGCAATCCGCGCGCGCTGGCGTCGGCGTTACGCAAGATTACAACCGACGCACGTGTTGAATGCCTGGACAAAACCGCGTCTATGGCCGCCGTGTGCATCGCAAATCCGCGCCCGTTGCGCGAATTCTCGTCCAGTTTGATGGCGACGCACCCACCGGTGGAAAAACGTATCGCGCGTCTGAAATCAATGGTCTAGCAAAGGAAAAATATTATGGCAAATCTGCACTTTCATTATGGGACAATGGGTTGTTCTAAGTCTGCACAACTGGTTGTCAACGCGTATAACCAACGCAAAAACGGCAACCAGACCGAGGTTATAAAGCCCAAGACCGACAATCGGTTCAGTGCAAATCGCGTTGATTCGCGCGTTGGCATATCGGTTGACGCGACTGTGCGCGAAAGCCTGGTTGACTATACGCCCGACGCGAATACAAAAATGGTTCTGGTGGACGAGGTTCAGTTTTTTTCGCCAGCGGATATTGATGCCCTGGTAAAAATCGCAGACAGTCGTCCGATTATCATTATGTGCTATGGCCTGATGGTGGACAGCAACGAACACCTGTTTCCGGCGTCCCAACGATTGATAGAGGTTGGTGCAAAATTGCACCGTATGGAATCCACGTGCCAGATTCCAGGCTGTATGCACCTGGCGACACATCATTTGCGTTTTGATGCAGACGGCAAGGTTATTCGTGCCGGCCAGCAAATTTCCGTTGGGGACAGCAACTATAAATCCGTCTGTCGCCAGCATTTTAACACGCTGTATCACGGGATAAAAAACACCGAACGTGGTGGCCGATAAAAAAAGATTATTTTTTCTTGCAATCGGAATAAAAATGTATAAAATATATCAACGTTGCGCCCATGGCTCAATTGGATAGAGCATCTGACTACGGATCAGAAGGTTGAGGGTTCGAATCCTTCTGGGCGCGCCAGAATAAAAGATACCCGTGGTTAAAACCACGGGTGTTTTTATTTCCCAATCAAAACGCCAGGGATAATCCGACGCGTGGCGTTATACTGGACGCACGTGGACGCGCGATATAATTATAATCGGCCCCCAACGTGAACGATATGTGCGATATGCGCAATCCAACACCGGCCGATACGCCACCAATAAAACCATAGCCCGATTCAGATTCTGACGGACGACCATCGTTATAATCCAGCGAAAAATCGTAATAGTTTACGCCTGCGCTGGCACCGACATACGTCGTGAACCAGACCGTCTGAACCAGATCATAATAAACGCCGGCCATCAGCGATTGCTGGTCCAACGATGCGTCCGTCTGGCTGACCCAGGACGAAAATATTTCACTGACCGTGTCGCGCTTTTGATACGTCAACTGGATTCTGGTGCGGTCATTGCGCAGCCCGGCCCCGATGTTAAAGACGCCGGTAAATCCACTTAAATCATATCCGTGAAAATGCACATCTGAATACGTCATACCGAAATCAGACGTCAAATATGGCGTCCATGTTCCCGTGGTATAGATTCCGGCGCGCGCCGTAATTGGCACCGCGGTGATGATTGCAACGGCAAATAAAATTCGTTTCATATTGATTGCCCCCTGTCCCCGTGTTTCTGTATTCCCCAGGATAGCACGCGAACATTATCAATGGCAAGGCGCAATTACGCGAATAATGTCCGCTTGTGTTTTCGGCAAAACTGTTATATAATTTCCACTGCAGTGGTGGATTGCCATTGTGGGTTTCATAGCCCTGAATAGAGCGTCCGAGATGACGATACATCTCCAACCGTTTTGGTTGGAGGGCGTGAATATATTGAATAAGCGCACTATACTCTATTATAGCTATGAAACTCCAACCACCTGAATTTCTTGGTGGTTTTATTTTTGGGGGCGCAAATGAAAATAGGTGTTCAAATTGAACAAATCCGTCAAGAAATGGGGTTGTCTGTTGTGTTTATGTGCAACGCAATGAATTTAACGCCGGGCGAATACGCGCGCCTGGCCGTCGGCCGATACACCCCCAACACATTTCAGTTGATTGGCTTTATCGGCGCAACCGGCCGCAGTCTGGAATTCAAAGAGCAATGATAAAGTGAGTAAGTGACAGAGTGATAAAGTGATTTAGTTTTAGAATGACAAGTTTGACTGCGCCGATGGCGCACTTTTCTATTCACCTGGATTCTGGGGTCAAGCCCCAGAATGACAAAGTCTGAGTTGTGGTTTTTATTTCACGAATATTGTTTATGTTTTGGTTGCGGGTTTATTCATAAGTGTCATTCTGGGGCTTGACCCCAGAATCCAGGTAATAATGTCGCACATAGTGCGTGCTTATTGTCATTGACGAACACATCCATTGCTCTCTGCACTCTGCTCTCTAAAAAAACGCCCCGACGGGGCGTTTTTTACATCATACCCGGCATACCGCCGCCCATTCCAGGGTTGGCCGGTTTTTCTTCGGGAATTTCAGACATCACGCAACCTGTGGTCAAAATTGCGCCTGCGGTTGACGCCGCCGCCTGGATTGCAGTCTTTACAACCTTGGCCGGGTCAATAATGCCAGCCGACATCATATCAACATATTCGCCAGTCTGGGCGTTGTAGCCAAAGTTATAGTCGTTGGATTCAGAAACCTTGCCCACGACAATTTCGCCAGATACGCCGGCGTTTTCAGCAATCTGGGCGCACGGCGCAACGATTGCACGGCGAACAATGTCAATTCCGACGTTTTGGTCTGTGTTTGCGCCACTGACGTTTGCCAACGCCGCAGCAGCACGAACCAGCGCAATACCGCCACCGGCCACGATACCGTCGGCAACCGCCGCACGTGTCGCCGCCAGCGCGTCATCAACACGGTCTTTCTTTTCTTTGACTTCTACCTCGGTCATACCGCCGACCTTGATAACGGCGACGCCACCGACCAATTTAGCCAAACGTTCAGACAATTTTTCGCGGTCATATTCCGATGTTGTCGTGGACAACAGTTTGCGAATTTCGTCTGCGCGTGCGTCTATGGCCGATTTGTCGCCTGCACCCTGGGCAATCAAGGTTGAATCTTTGCTGACGACAATCTTTTTCGCACTGCCCAGCACCGCCGGGGTAATGTTTTCAAACGTCATTCCCATATCGTCAGAGATAACCGTTGCACCTGTCACTGCGGCAATGTCTTTTAACATTTCTTTGCGACGGTCGCCAAAGCCTGGGGCCTTGACTGCGCAAACTTTCAGGCCACCACGCAAACGGTTCAACACCAATGTCGCCAACGCTTCGGATTCAACATCTTCGGCGATAATCAACAACGGGCGTCCCGATTGTGCGATTGGTTCCAGTATCGGCAACAGTGCCTGTAATCCCGTGATTTTCTTTTCAGAAACCAAGATTTGTGCGCCGTCTAATTCCGCCAACATTTTTTCACTGTTGGTGACAAAGTATGGCGACATAAATCCCTGGTCAAACTGCATACCTTCTACGACGTCAATTTCTGTTTCCAGACCTTTGGCTTCTTCTACGGTAATAACGCCTTCGCGGCCAACACGTTCCATCGCGCCTGCGATTTTTTCGCCAATATCACGGTCAGAATTCGCAGAAATTGTCGCAACCTGGGCGATTTCCGCACTGTCTTTGACCGGGCGGGCGTGCGCGTCAATATCTGAAACAACCGCCGCAACTGCCATATCAATACCACGTTTAACGTCCATAGGATTCATACCAGCGGCGATAACACGACGGCCTTCGCGGATAATTTTTTGCGCCAAAACAGTCGCCGTTGTCGTGCCGTCACCGGCGTCATCGCCGGCCTTTTTCGCCACTTCTTGGACCATACGCGCGCCGATGTTTTCCGCTGGGTCTTTCAATGATACCGCCTTGGCCACGGTCACGCCGTCCTTGGTCGCGACAGGTGCGCCATACGATTTTTCAATGATTACCGTGCGTCCCTTGGGGCCCATAGTAATTTTAACGGCATCAGCCAATTTATCCACGCCGGCCGCCAATTTATCTGTATCAAAAACAATATCTTTTGCCATAATTTCGTCCTTTGATTATTCCAAAATTCCCAAAATGTCAGATTCTTTGATTAAAACATAGTCTGTGCCATCAATTTTAACCTCGTTCACAGACGACGCCCATTTTGCAAACAACACAGTATCGCCAACTTTGACACACATTGGCACACGCGCCCCGTGTTCAAACACGCCGTCGCCAACCGCAACAACGCGGCCACGTGATGGTTTTTCCTTGGCATTATCAGGAATAATAATTCCGCCAGCGGTCTTGGATTCTTCGTTTAACCGCGTCAGCAAAACATAATTATGTAAAGGTTTCATCATATTAAAATCTCCTTGTTCCACGTATATATAATGCGTTCGGGGACGATTTCAATACTTGATTTTGCGTTTTATGTATAATATCCTGATTCCGACGAATTTCAGGGGGCATATATGTATAATTCAGATAATGTTTTTGCAAAAATCATCGCTGGGCAAATCCCGTGCAAGACGGTCTATTCCGACGAATACGCGTTGGCGTTTTTTGATGTCAGCCCACGCGCCAAGACGCACGTTCTGGTCGTGCCACGTGGCGAATATACAGATATTTACGATTTTACCGCGCACGCGCCGGCGGAATTACAGCGCGGATTCTGGGCTGCGGTGCGTAAAACCGTGGACACATTGGGACTGGGCGGTAATTTTCGCGCCGTCGCAAACACAGGCGCAGGTGCCGGTCAATCCGTTTTCCACTTTCATTTGCATATTATGAGTGATGAACGATTCAAAACAGATTTTTAAGGTTCGTGTTATCCCACGTGCGCGACAGAACAGTGTTGATGTCACGCCTGATGGCACGGTTCGCGTTCATACGACCGCTGTGCCGGCCGATGGTGCGGCAAATGCGGCGGTAATAAAAATGCTGGCCCGGCATTTTGATGTTCCCAAGACCAGCATTAAAATCGTCCGTGGCGCATCCGCCCGTGACAAAGTTGTCCAAATTTAATAGTTTTTAATTTCGCGTTCCAATTCTTCTGGTGTTGCAGTGATACGAATATTATAATCGCGAACATCTTCAATAAATCCGCAATTTTGCATGTGTACAAACAGACTTGCAAACGGCGACCAGAAATTGTCAGTGTTCAAAAAGAACAACGGCTTTTTAGTTTCGCCAATCTGTTGCATTGTCATAATATCGGTCAATTCGTTCAGTGTTCCGATGCCACCTGGTAAAATAATAAACGCATCAGACAATTCATACATACGCTGTTTGCGTTCGTTGACACCGTTGACAACCTGGACATGAACACCCACATGAACAGGTTCTTGTTTTGCAACAACGTTATGCGTAGAAACCCCAATCACTTCGCCCCCGGCGTTCAATGCGCCATTTGCAACCGTCCCCATCAGACCAACATCGCCACCGCCAAATACCATACGAATACCATTGTGCGCCAACATTTCACCAACCAACGCCGCATCGCGCGCAAACGATGTTTCAGTTCCAAATTCGTGTCCGCAATAAACCGCCATAGATTTTAATTTTGTCATTTGTCTTTTTCCTTTTTCTCTTTATTTTTGCGAATTATAGCATAAAATGACTTAAAATGAATAAGAAATTTATTAAATTTATGAACGATTTTTCCAATCAACGCCTGGCCGTGGCGGTCAGTGGGGGCGTTGATTCGGTGTGCCTGTTGTGTTGGCTGGACGAAATCGGTGCAAAACCGATTGCCCTGCACGTAAATCATAAATTGCGCGCCGCCGCCGAGATTGAGGCCCAATATGTTCGCGATTTATGCACTGCGCGTGGAATTGAATTTCATATTTTTGACTGGACAGGAAACAAACCAACCACTGGGTTAGAGGCCGCCGCGCGCACTGCGCGATACACGTTTATGACAGATTGGTGCCGCGAGAATAATATTGACGCGCTGTTGGTTGCACACCAGGCCGATGACCAGATTGAAACGTTTTTAATGAACCTGGGGCGTGGCAGTGGGCTGGCCGGACTGGCGGCGATGCGGCCTGTTTCAATCCGCGACGGGGTAAAGATTGTGCGCCCACTGTTGGGTGTATGGCGGCGCGAATTACAGCAATATTGTGACACGCATAATATCAAATACTTTACCGACGAAATGAACAACGACGAACGTTATACCCGTGTGCGTATTCGCAAAAACCGCCACCTGTTATCAGAAAAACTGGGGATTTCAGACGAACGCATTTTGTTGGCAACCCAGAACCTGGGGCGTGTGCGCGACGCGATGGACACAGACGTTGCAAATCTGGTGGCGTCTGTGATAAATGGACGGCGCGCGATGTTCACAGATTCTTTTCTGTTTGACCAGGACTATAATATTAGGTTAAAGTTCATCGGAACGCTGATTCAACAAATTGGGGGGGACAATTATCAGCCACGCTTGAATTCGCTGCGCCGCGCACTAAATAATTTGCAAGATGATTGTAAATTCACACTGGGGCATTGCACCGTGCGTCGCCTGGGCAATCGGATTTTAATCGTTCCCGAAGGGGCAAAAACAAGTTTTAGGACAAGATATGGAAAAACAAACATTAAAAAACAGTAAAAAATCAACACGTCGCGACAGTTCTATGATTTTCGTCGCGGTATTTGCGGTATTGTTTATCGCACTGGGGTTGCGTGGATTTATCGGCGGCGGTATGCCAGGCGGAATTATTGGAAATTCAGGCACCGTGACAAAACCTGTTGAATTATCGTTCTCGGACATTCTGCGTCGCGAAGCGGACATTAAAACAATGAAAATCCGCGGTTCTGATGCAACCGGCACATTGCGTGACGGCACGCCGTTTAACGCGACAATTACATACGACCCAGAAATGCTGGCGAAATTATCGGCGAACGGCGCGTCTATATCCATTGACGCGTCTAAAAGCACGATGGAATACCTGGGGATGTGGTTCCCGATTATACTGGGATTATTCTTTATGTGGTGGATTTTTCGCGGTATGCGCGGTGGCGCAGGCGGAATTACACGTGGCCTGGCGCAACAAAATCCAACAAAAATTACAACTGGCAAACCCAAAACAACGTTTGCAGATGTTGCCGGTATTGATTCTGAAAAACAAGAGTTGATGGAAGTTGTAGATTTCCTGAAAAACAAAGATAAATTTACCGCCGTTGGCGCACGCGTGCCACGTGGCGTGTTGCTGTCTGGCGAACCTGGGACAGGTAAAACACTGTTGGCGCGTGCCATCGCAGGCGAAGCGAACGTCCCGTTCTTTGCCGCATCAGGCAGTGATTTTTCCGGCATCATCGTTGGCCTGGGCGTTGCGAAAATCAAAGAAATATTTGAAATGGCAAAACGTAATGCGCCGTGCATACTGTTCATTGATGAAATTGACGCAATCGGACAACGACGCAGCACGGGTTCGTTCAATGACCAAGACCGCGAACAGACATTAAATCAATTACTGATTGAAATGGACGGTTTCGCCAACGACACAGGTATCATTGTGATTGGCGCGACCAATCGTCCAGATATGCTGGATTCTGCGCTGTTGCGTCCGGGACGCTTTGACCGCCAGGTGTATATTGAATTACCCGATATGGCCGGCCGTCGCGCGATACTGGATTTATATGCCAAAAAGATAAAGGTTGGCCCAGATGTCAATCTGCAAGATGTGGCGCGTGGAACAACCGGTTTTTCAGGGGCAGATTTGGAAAATCTGTTAAATGAATCCGCACTGCACGCGGTTCGCAACGGGCGCAACGAAATCGCCCCGGCCGACCTGGACGAAGCGCGCGACAAAATATTGATGGGCCCACGCAAGGCACGCAAAATGCGCCCCGAAGATATTAAACTGACCGCCTATCACGAGGCTGGACACGCATTTGTCAGCCAGATGTATGCCGACATCACAGACCCAATTCACAAGGCGACAATTATTCCACGTGGACGCGCACTGGGTATGGTGCAGCACCTGCCGATTGATGACAAGGTGTCTATGACCATTGCCGAGGTTCGTGCGAATCTGGCCATCGCATTGGCCGGACGCAGTGCCGAAGAAGTATTTTTTGGCCCGAACAAAATCACAACTGGCGCAGAAAGCGATATTGCCATGGCAACACGCCTGGCCCGGTATTCAATCACGACAGCAGGCCTGTCGCCACGCGTCGGGTTGGCCGCAATCAGCCAGGTGACGAATTTCGGCAATCGCGCAGCACTGGAAAACGCGTCTGAAAAAACCGCTGAACTGGTTGACACAGAAATCAAGGCGTGGTTGGACGCCGCGCACGCAGATGCGAAAAAATTGCTGACCAAAAACCGCGCAACGGTTGAACGGTTGGCAAAAGAACTGCTGAAACGCGAAACACTGACCGGCGCAGAAATCAAAGAAATTATTTCTGGCAAGGTAAAAAAAACAACCACCAAGCCCCGTGCAATAAAAAATGCAAAATAACGACGTTAAATTTGAAATTATCCATATCCAGCCAGAAAACACTAATTCTGTTCTGGTGACGCGTGGCCCAGATGCCGTGGTCTTTGACCCGTGGGGACGCGCAGACGATTGGATAAAATTACTGGACGGACGCGGATTACATTTGCGCGCAATCTATGCAACACACGGACACAGCGACCATATTTCTGGGGCCCCAGAATTGGCGGCGCACTATGACGTTGCGTGGTATATGAACCATCGTGATTTAGAACTGATTACGTGGGGAAATATGTTGCTGGAATATTTCAATATGCCGAAAATTCCATCTGATTTTCGCCGGCCTGAAAATTTAACCGCCGGGACGCGTGAAATTCTGGGCGGAATAAAAATGGACGTAATTGCCACGCCGGGACACTCGGCCGGTGGTATGATGTTTTATTTCCCAGAATATGGAATTTTATTATCAGGCGACACAATATTTCGCGACACGGTTGGACGAACCGACCTACCCACGGGAAACAGCGACGATTTACGGGCGTCTGTTGCCGCATTGCGCGATATGAATTTGCCGGACGAAACCTATGTCGTTCACGGACACGGGGTTGATTCAACCATAAAAATGTTGCGACACCATAACCCATTTTTCGGTGGCGAAAAATGTGGGTGCTGTCATCACTGTGATTGCGGTGGTGATTGTGGCTGCAAATAATTATTGAATAACCTGGAACACTAAAACGCGTTCAATTCCGGCCAGGTCACGTTCAGAACGCAAAAAATTCCAACCCGCACGCGTGAAAATATCACGCACCGTGGCATCCTGGCCAGCACCAATTTCCAAATATATCTTGCCCCCGGGGCGCATCCAACGCCACGCATTTGGCGCGATTGATTCGTATGCCGCCAATCCATTATTTGACGCGTATAACGCCATATCTGGGTCGTGCGCCGCACCAGCGTCCACACGCACATCACCGCGCGCAATATACGGTGGATTAGATACGATTATATCAAACGCCTGGGGTGGGACTGCGCGCGGATTGTCAAACCGATTGCGAATTACGCGCACACGTTCCCCCAGCCCTAAATCACGCATATTTGCACGCGCCACGCGCACTGCGCCATACGACGAATCAATCGCCACGCCTGTGGCACCATGAATATTTTTGACCAACGCGCCGATTATGCACCCGGTGCCAGTTCCTAAATCCAGAATACGCGGCGCATCATTTGCGCCACAATCGGCAATTACCGCCGCGACCAGTGTTTCTGTGTCTGGGCGTGGGTCCAAGGTATGGCGATTTGTCCTGAATTTCAGGCCATAAAACCACTTTTGCCCGATGATTTTCGCAACAGGCACCCCACGACGCAACTGGCGCGCCATACGCCACACATTAAAATATGATAAATTTTTAGTATTTTCAGTAATAATCCGTGCCGCCCGAATTCCCCCGGCACAATTTAAAATTGTGAACGCTTGATTTATTTTCATAAGTCCATTATAATCGGTCACATGAAAAAAGCAAAAGATATTATGAACCCAAATAATCTGTCAAAAATTGTCCTGGCACTGGCGGCGGTTGCGGTCGTGTTGGCAATTATTGTCGTCGTATTCTTTCGCGCGCCTGGGGCGATTCCTGGCCTGGGGCGTGGCAACGAATGCAAAAATGTTGTAATGGTCGCGTCGGGCGACACGTTGTCAAAACTGTTGATTGAACAGGGACTGACCAATAATGACGTTGACGCGATTGCGCGCGTTCTGAAATCAGATGCGTCAATAACAACGTTGCGTGCAAACAACGATAAAATTGAATTTGTCCGCGATGATAACGATGCCCCTGTGTCCAAGATTGTGATTATTCCGTCCCCCTGGCGTCAGGTGGAACTGACGTGTGGCGATGGTGGCAACTGGGAATGCAAGACGGTTGACATTGAACGCGATGTTCGCGTGGTGTATAAATCGGGCGAAATTCTGGACGGGGACAGTTTTTATTTGGCCGGTATGCGCGCTGGGATTCCTGCGGGAATTTTGGCCGACGTGTATGATTTGCTGGCATTTGAAATGGACTTTGAACGTGATATTCGTGCCGGCCAGAAATTCTCGGTCTTGTATGAAGAAAACTTTTCTGGGGGCCAGAAAATTGACAACGGCCGCGTTTTGGCGGTTCAGTTCCAGGCACTGCGTGGGAACGTCAAAATGTATCGTTTCCGTAAATCTGACGGCACATCGGGCTATTATGACGAAGATGGCAATGGCGCAATAAAATCACTGAAACGTACCCCAATAAACAACGCAAAAATCACCAGCAGTTTTTCTGGCCGACGCAAGCACCCAGTTCTGGGATTTACCCGTGCGCACAAGGGCGTGGATTTCCGCGCGTCAACTGGGACGCCGATTCCGGCCGCCGGTGCAGGTCGCGTTGTTGCACGTGGATATAATCGCGGACACGGAAACTTTATAAAACTGCGTCACAACGGTTCGTATGAAACATTGTATGCACATATGTCACGTTTTGCCAAGGGCGTCGTTGTTGGCACAACTGTACGCCAGGGTCAAACCGTCGGCTACGTTGGTTCAACCGGTCTGTCCACGGGGCCACATTTGCACTATGAAATTATCAAGAACGGCAAACACGTCAATCCAATGACGGTGAAATTGCCGGCAATCAGTAATCTGGATTCTGCAAATAAAAAGAAATTCTTGGAATATCGCAAGACGCTGGACGCGGCGATGGAACGTATGGGGGACAACCCAAATTTGTATATCCAATTATAAAAAATGGGGCGTTGCCCCGTTTTTTATTTTTTAATTATTTTGTTTTCTGGGGTTTTGGCATTGTGGCCAAGCGCATAAATTCGCGTTCCAGACACGCCTTTAACCGCGGACTGTTGTTATGTGGCGCGACGTGAATTTCGGGTAATGCACCCTGCTCTTGTATTCCGTATGCGATGATTTCAGATTTTTCATTGAAATAGACCAATGCGTTCGCGTGTTCCTGATTTATCAATTTATAATCAAATGTTGCCTGGTATGCCGATGCAATTTCACGACAACGGTTGCGAACCTTGGGCAGTGCATAAAACATCGGTACCACTGTACACGCAGGTTGTTTTGCCACCTGTTTTAACATATTGTTTGACAGCGTTGCCCCAACAGGAATCTGGGAATATCCCATTTTACAATAGAACTGGACCGCGTGCGCCAAAGAAATCAATTCAATATTTTTAGCACCGATAATACGTTCCACCTGGGCCAACAATCTGCGCCCGACACCACGTCCCTGGTATTCTGGGCGAACATACAAACCGTACACGCATACGTCGCCGTCAAAACAACCGCCACGGGCAAACCCAATCATTTCGTTAATATCATACGCCGCAAATGCGAATTTCGCCCCAGACAACGTCCAATACCGTTTCAGGTCGCGTTTAACCCACAAATCTTCGTCTGGGGACAATGAAAACTTATAGTTGTGTTCCAACGCCGCCGCACGAATACTGATAAAATCGTCCCAAATTTGGGGCGCA
The DNA here is from genome assembly GCA_900550565.1 of uncultured Rickettsiales bacterium. Lineage (GTDB taxonomy): Bacteria > Pseudomonadota > Alphaproteobacteria > Rs-D84 > Rs-D84 > Enterousia. The sequence continues at coordinate 13,973 of URSG01000011.1, forward strand.
GCCTGGTTAAATATAGGAAAGATTTTTATATCACTCATATTGACAAATATAATATACAAAATATTTTTGTCAATATCTGATTTCAAGATTTTTAAAATCGCTGTGCGTTGCATCCTGGACGACTATAATATCCGTGGCGCGCGCGATTTTTGCCGTCAACTGCATTGGAACAACGCGGTCACGTGTGCCGACATAGTGCGTCTGGGGAACATCAGGCAATTTATCCATATCCACCGACCGCGTCAATGGCGCGTCGCCAAAATACGACGTCCAGGCATTATGATTCAAAACACCGGCAACCGTGACCCAGCGCGTGACATTTATATCAGGATTACGCGTTATCACCAGCCCAGACACCATCGCGCCCCCAGAATACCCAACCAACACAATCGGGTGCGTGCCGGCCACAGATTTTATTGTTGTTGTCATCGCGTCAATTATATCTGATGAAAAACGCCCGTCGGTCCAATCGTGACGCGTGCACGCGTCTGACATAATAAACTGGCACGGGCGCGCGACATAGACGACGTTTGCCGATGTATCCCGGGCCACTAAATCACGCACAAATTTGCCGCGCGGCGTCGGGTCAGACGATGGTCGCCCGTTTGGCCGAAAAGACTGGCCGTCGCCTTCTATGTAAATATGGATTGGGGCGTCTGGGGTCGGGTCTGTAATTTTTTGTAGTGTGGCGATTTGGTATTTGCCTGCGTCAACCGTCACAGGCACGAACCCAGATTCTGGCCAACGTGGCGCACGCGCGCAACCGCACACAAACAAAACAGACAAAAAATAAACCAAACGCACACTCATCACACAATCATAGCCCGAATTGCGCCCCGACGTCAAACTGTATCCACAAATCGCATTTGACAAAAATAATTGACAAAATACTTGACAAATATCTTTTTTAGACTATTATTCCAATAAATAAAACGAACAAATCAAAGGTGAATCCATGTTCAAAAAATTAAAAATGAAGGCTGCCGCCCGTCGCGTAGAAAACAAAAAGACCCAGACGTCTGGAAAACGCACAACTGGGCGTAAATCCCCGAAACAGACATTTTGGGCGCGCGTGTGGGCAATTATATGCGCACCGTTCAAGTTTATTGCGCACATAATTCGTCGCATTTGGACATGGATTTGTAATATTGATTTAATTGGGTTGGTAAATCTGACATTGCTGGTTGCGATTATTGTTTTGTTCACAATGTTGATTATTGACATTGTTCGCGTTCGTCGCACGCCAAACGTTGTTCTGATTGAAAAACCGGCCGTTGCCGAAGTTGTCCAACCAACATCTGTGCGTCCTGTTCGCCAAACGGTTCCAACACTGCCAATTAAACGTGGTCAAAATCGCGAATACGTCGCGACCCCGGTCAGCGTCACGAACGTAAAACCGTGCCAGACCGCCATACGCCAGACGGCACGCGTCGGACGCGACCTGTATGGCGACATAATTATTGACCATCGCGACAGCGCAACAATCCTGCGCAGTGGCGACACCGTCCGCGGCAACCTGTATCTGCAAAATATGCGCAAATACACACTGCCCTGTGGGGTTCGCGTTGAAGGCAACCTGTTCTTGCGCGATGTAAATATGGTGCAATTCTGTGGTGCATTTACCGTCACAGGAAACATCTATGTCAGCCCGAAATCATCGTTTGGCCCATTGCCACGCACGGCACGTTTGGGTGGCCAGGTGATTTTGTAATCGCAAATTGTTCATAATCTCCCTTGAACACAACCGTGGGTTCGCCCACGGTTTTTTTTCAGATATTTTTGAAATCGTATTTTTTTTGTGGTATAATAACCATATCCAAACGAAAGGAAGTATATCATGAAAACAGCAGAAAAAATTTTAAATGTATTGGCCAAAAACTTGGGCTATACGGTTGTATTGGTTGCGGCAATTATACTGTTTGCAATCTTTTCCGATGGTCTGATTGATGGCGTCATAACGGCCCTGTCCGCGGTTATCGGATACACATGCGTCGTTATGTTATACAAAGAGTTCGCAAAAGAATCGGCGAAAAAAACTGTGAAAGCCACAGCGCAAAAGAAACCGGTTTCTAAAAAGCGTAAATAGGAAACCCAAAACCTGAATGAAAAAATCGCCCGATTGGGCGATTTTTTCATTGTTTTTTTATTATTTTTCAGGCGCGTCTGGTATTTCTGCCGGGGTCGCTGGCGCAACCGGCGCACCGTCTTGCTGTAATATTTCTTGACGCAATTCAGACTGACGGGACGCAACGTCAGACTTTGACGCAACCAACGCCAACGCCGCGCACAAAATAAAGAATATTGTCGCCAACCACGCCGTCAATTTGGTCAAAAAGTTCCCGGCCGCCGCACCCGTCAGCGCACCACCAAACATTGACGCCGCCGCAGAACCGGACATACCACTGCCCTCGGACTTTTGTAATAAAATTACGCCAATCATAAATACTGCGACAATTATCAACAATACCAATAAAATAGAAAACATTATTTATCCCCTGGGTTTATATTATTTTCCTTGATTCTAGCCACCAGATGCCTAAATTGCAAGGATTTTCAGCAATGCGTCGGCGGCATTTATACTGGCCACCTTTTTTGACGGCCCGGTGGCGTCCGCGGCGCGCCCCAATGCCGTCACGCGTACGTGGAAAACCGGATTGTGCGACGCGCCCGTCTGTTCCAAGAATTCATATACAGGCAATGCACCATCGTCCTGTTTTTGAACCAGTTCTTGTAATGCGGTCTTGGCGTCCTTGGGGGCGATTGCGTCCGCCGCCGCCAATGCGCGCCAATGCGACAAAATCACGTCGCGCGCAGATTCAAACCCACCGTCAACAAAGATGGCACCAAAAATAGCCTCCATCGCGTTGGCCATAATATGACGAATCCGACCGCCCGTCATATGACCGTGGCGAATGTGCGACGCCAGATTTAATTTGTCTGCGACCGACGCCAGCGTTTCTGTTGACACCAACATCGCGTGACGACGCGCCAATTCGCCTTCGTTTTCGTCGGGATACATTTCAAACAACAATGCCGCGATTGTCAGCCCCAACACGCGATCGCCGATAAATTCCAGACGTTCGTTATTATGCGCGCTGTCCACGCCAGATTGCGTCAATGCCAATTCTAATAACTGTGGATTTTTGAACGTGTAATTCAGTTTTTCCAATTTACTTTACCCCCATACCAAATCTGTCCCAGCGCATTTTATTATTCCAGTTCCAAAATGCAATCATTGGCGAATAATAGTTGTGCGAATACCATATAAACCACGCCGGCCCCAGCACGTTGTCACGCGGAACAAAACCAATGTCGGCACGGCTGTCCAAACTGTTATCACGATTGTCGCCCATAAAGAAATAATGATTTTCAGGCACTGTGAACAATGGCGTGTTATCCAACGGCGCGTCATCAGACGCTTCTATGATACTGTGCTGGACGCCATTAGGCAATGTTTCAATATATTCTGTCATATTAAACACGCCACAGGCACCCTGGTACATACGGCACATATCATCATCTTTGTATTCAATGGTATAATTAAATTCCGCCGGTGCGTTATCAATCCAAATCTTGTTGCCCTTGATTGACATATTATCCTGGTAATAGCCGACACTGCGCAATGATTTTGGCAGGTTCGCAACGATGTATTCCCCCTTTTTTTCACGTGGGACAATCGTGCCATTGATATACAGACGGCCGTCAATCATCTGGACTGTATCGCCCGGGGTTGCGATTAAACGCTTGATATAATCCTGGGAGTCGTTGATTGGATTGCGGAACACAACAACATCGCCAACCGACGGGTTATGTCCCCAGAAACGGCCGTCCCACATTTTCCACGAACCAAACGGGAACGAATAACGGGAATATCCATACGCCCATTTCTGAACAAATATATGATCGCCAACGTGCATTGTCGGTATCATAGACCCAGACGGGATATTAAATGGTTCTATAATCAAACTGCGAAAAACAATCGCAATCAACGCGCCATAGAATATCGTATTAAACCATTCGCGCGCAGTATTAGTATTTTTCAATGGCATCTTATATTCCCCTTTGTAATAAGGGGTATTTTATAACTTGAATTGATTTAGCGCAAGTTTTAATATGCAATTATGATTTCACTAAGTTCAATTATATTTAACGGTATGGACGCAACGCGTATTGATGTCCAGGTTCAACTGGCATCTGGTCTGTCCAACCCAGAATTTAATATTATCGGCCTGGCCGACCGCGCGGTCAAAGAATCTGCTGAACGAATTAAAAGTGTTATGGGCGCACTGAATATACCAATGCCGCCAAAGCGGTTGACGGTCAACCTGTCGCCGGCCGACGTGGAAAAATCTGGCGCGCACTTTGACCTGCCGATACTGTGTGGGATATTGTGTGCAGTTGGCATTTTACCCGAAGAAAAACTGTCCCATTACCTGATACTGGGCGAGGTTGGACTGGACGGCACAATCGTGCGCACCGACGGCGTATTACCGGCCAGTGTTTGGGCCCGTCAAAACGGCCTGGGGGTGATTTGTCCTGCGCCCCAAGGGACCGAGGCACGCCTATCTGGGCATACCGATATTTTGGCCCCAGGCCACGTGCTGGAATTGATAAATCACTTTAATGGGACAAATGTCCTGTCTGCGCCCGACGCCGCACCTGATGACGTGCGCACCGTTCAATGTGGCGATATGTCCGAGGTTCATGGCCAGGCCGCCGCAAAACGCGCACTGGAAATCGCCGCGGCCGGCGGTCACGCAATGCTGATGGTTGGGCCACCGGGATCGGGAAAAACAATGCTGGCGTCACGATTGTCCGGGATTATGCCAGAAATGACCGCCGATGAAATTCTGGAAACATCAATAATATATTCTATTGCTGGACTGTTGGGGACGCGCGGACTGATTACGACGCGCCCATTTCGCAGTGTCCACCACACCGCGTCCCAGGTTGCACTGGCCGGTGGCGGTGCAAATGCACGTCCGGGTGAAATATCACTGGCGCATAATGGCGTGCTGTTTTTGGACGAATTGCCCGAATTTAATCGCGCGACGCTGGAAATCCTGCGCCAGCCAATGGAATCTGGCAAAATTATGATTTCGCGTGCGAAAAATACCGCAACATATCCGGCGCGATTCCAACTGATTGCGGCGATGAATCCGTGTCCGTGCGGACATCTGGGCAATGCCGCCCTGTCCTGTTCGCGTGCGCCCCGTTGCGCCGAAGCGTATCAGAATAAAATATCAGGGCCACTGTTGGACCGAATTGACCTGCACGTTGATGTTGACCCGGTAAATCCCTGGGAAATGAATAATACAGACACCGTGCCACGCGAAACCAGTGCGCAAATCCGCACCCGTGTTGTCGCCGCATATAAACGCCAAATTGCACGCCAGGGCTGTCTGAACGCACGTCTGGACGGCGCGGCATTGGACGCGGCGGCGACACTGGCACCAGAACTGCAAAACTTTTTAAACACTGCCGCAGAAAAGATGGGAATGTCGGCGCGCGGATATAACCGTGTTCGTCGCATTGCACGCACGATTGCCGATTTGGCCGGGCGTGATGAAATTGAAATGGGCGACATTGCCGAGGCGTTATCATACCGTCCCATCAATCGCGGAAAATACGGCGCAAACATCAAGTGAGTAGTGACAAAGTGATAGAGTGATAAAGTGAAAGAAAGCGTTCTGAAAATTAAATCCGAATTGTTTGCAGACAGAATTGTCAGGTTATTCAAATATCTGCAAACAACGCATTCTGAATTTGTGTTATCAAAACAAATTTTACGTTCTGGGACCAGCATAGGTGCCAATGTATCAGAGGCCGCTTTTGCCGCATCAAAAAAAGATTTTTTAGCAAAAATGATTATTGCAACCAAAGAATACAACGAAACTATTTTCTGGCTGCAAAGGTTAAAAAATGCACATTATTTGTCAGACGAACAATTTACATCAATACATAATGATTGTCTAGAATTGGGACGTTTGCTGATGGCCACAACGCGCACGACCAAGGCATCAATATTATCAGACAAATAACTTTATCACTAAATCACTGTATCACTTTATCACTAAAAAATGGGGCAACGCCCCATTTTTTAAAACTCAAATCGCAGTCCCACCATTACGTTGGTGTATATTAAATTCTTGGCACTGAACCAATCGCGATGCTTGGTATCATCAGAATTTGTCAGCTGCCATTCAACCTTGGGAATATACATGGCGCGAACACCAAAATCCAAGAACGTGCTGTCCGCCAGGCCATACGACACACCGGCCGCCAATATTGCCGCAACCGTAGAATTACTTTTTTCAGCGCGATAGAACTGGAACACGCCGTTATCATCGGGTTTGCTGAATTCCTGTAATACATACACACCCGACAAATCACCATACGGGTCCGACAGATTCAAAACCGTCTGGACATCGGCATAACCGATACCAAAACCGACATACGGAATTACCGTCTGCAACGGTTTCTGCAACCCGTCAAAGAAATCATAGAACGCCATCGCACTGATGACATCGGTTGTTATATCCGATTGAACCGCGCCACTGCTGACAATAACGGGGGACGTATATGCGCCATCAAACAGGGTCGTTTCCCCTTCTAAAAATGGGGATTTATTATATTCACTTTTGCTGATGTGGTCCCAGCCCAATTCCAATCGCCACTGTGGACGATTTGGCAGTGTCCAACCAACCGACGCCCCGGCCGCAAATGCAAACGCGTCCAGTTTATCATCGCGAACCGGCAAATTGCCCAGATTCGCATAACCTGCAAATGTATAACCACTGCAACCGCCGGCACGGACACATACAACCTCGGGGAAAGGGGCGCCGCCCGATTCCATATAATACGCCGGTGTCAGTTCGCCAACATCGTTTTTAATCTTGGCCGTGCCAAACGACATACCGCCACGCGCCGAAATGACAAAGCGCGAGCCATCATCACTGAACCAGCCGTCGCCGATATATTCACCATCATATTGCCAATTTGCGTGCGCCGATGTCCCCAACAACGCAGCAAAAACAGGCAGCAAAAATAAAAATCTTTTTCTCATACCCAGTATTATATCACAAAACGTGTCCTGATAAAAACAGATTTTATTTTTTGGAAATAAATCCGCCGGACTGCATTTTCCACAGACGGGCATACGTGCCGCCACGTCGCAACAGTTGGGAATGCGTTCCCTGTTCTACAACGTGACCACGGTTTATAACGATAATCCTGTTCATATTGCGCAATGTGGACAACCGGTGCGCAATCGCGATTGTTGTTCGCCCGGCCGACAGTTGTTCAAACGATGACTGAATTGAAACCTCGGTTTCACTGTCCAGGGCGGACGTCGCCTCGTCCAGGACCAAAATCGGCGCGTCCTTTAAAAATGCGCGCGCGATTGCAATACGCTGACGCTGGCCCCCAGACATACGCATACCGCGATCGCCAACCATAGTGGCGTATTTATTTTCAGTTGCCATTATGAAATTATCAGCCTGGGCGGCACGGGCGGCGGCACGAATTTCGCCATCGGTCGCGTTTGGACGGCCATAGGCAATATTTTCGCCAATCGTGCGGTTAAACATTGTTGGTTCTTGGGGAATAAACGCAATCGCGCGACGCAAAGAATCCTGGGTCACGTCACGAATATTCTGGCCGTCAATCAAGATTTCACCCTGGGTCGGTTCATAAAAACGCAACAACAGATTCACCAGCGTCGTTTTACCTGCGCCAGAACCACCAACCAGCCCAACGCGTTCGCCACTGTTTATCGTCAGATTTAAATTACGCACCACCCATTTACGTTTATACTTGAACGAAACATTGCGAAATTCAATGCGACCGCTTTTCACAACCAGCGCATGCGCGTTTGGCGCGTCAACAATTTCCAATGGTGTGCTAAGTTCATCGTATGCCTTTTTCGCACTGCCAATTTTATCAACAATCTGGGGAATTTGGTCAACGATACGCGAAATTGTCCCCATAACGCTGAAAAATACAGATGTTGTAAATACTATTTCAGACACCAATAATTTTCCGTGCATAAACAGCCATACGCACAGCAGCATCGTTGCGCCAAATGCAATATCCCACACGAAATTCGGCACACCCCAGAAAAAACGCTGGATGAAATAAGAATATATATGGTCTTTGACGCGTTGGCGACGTGGCGTTTCCAGGTATCTGCGTTCGGTATCTGTGCCGGCAAACAATTTTACAACCGAATAATTAGACAAACTGTCCACCAGTTTTCCAGCCAGATGACTGCGCGATTCACTGGCCGTCCTGGACGCGCGTTCCATCGGTCGTATCAGCAGAAAACCATACACCATTCTGAAAATAAACACGAACGCAAATATAATCGCAACATACGCGTTCATTCCCAGAATCAATCCAACATTGACCAGAATTACCGCAATCGCACCAAATATTTCCATAAAATTCACGATTACCGTAAAACCTTCGCCGACATAGTTTATCTGGGTGTTTAATTTCCCAGCCATACGCCCAGCCCAGAACGACATAGACTGGTGCTGGATATAATCCGACAAAACCTCGGACACTTGGTTGTCAATTTTCGGTTGCCAACGCCCACGCGAAAACGCGCGCATTAAGCGACATATATCCAGGGCCAAAAACGTTCCTGTAATCAATAATATCGTCGGCAACGCAAACCGAACAAAGGACACGCCATCAGGTGGCGTCTGTTCAAACAGCGCAACAAACATACGCTGGAAATTCGGGAACAGCACACCCTCGGCCGTAACGGCCATAAAAAACAACATCCATATCCCCAACGCCATCCAGTGACCGCGTGCGGCATATTTCAAATAAAAAACCCACAGTGATTTTGGTAATTTTCGTATCATAGCATACCGCATACTATAAAATGAACGGCATAAAATCAACCTATTTTACAATATCGTGGAATATTTCGGCCGGAATTGTGCCACCTGTGACCTTAGACGACATAGGGGTAAAGTCGTCATTTCCAACCCAAACACCAATCACCCAATCAGATGTTGCGCCCACAAACCACGCGTCGCGGTTGTCATTACTGGTCCCGGTTTTGCCCCCCAACACCCCGTCTGCGTTTGCGCGACGCCCTGTGCCACGCACAACAACATCAGACAACAATTCCGTCATATATTCAACTGTCTGGGGTTGCAATACCTGTAATGCATCGGACGGATTGCGTTCATACAACGTATTGCCACGTGGGTCAGTTATCTTTGTAATAGAATACGGACGCACCGACGCACCATCGTTCCAAATAACCGCGTAAATCGTTGTTAAATCTATCAGCGACATTTCAGACGCCCCCAATACCGTTGAATATTCGCGCCGTAATTTTGTCCCAACCCCCAGACGCGACGCCATATCCAGAACAGAATCAATCCCGTATGTTTCTGTCAATTTCAGTGGCACAGAATTCACACTTTTTGCAAATGCAGTTGCCAATGTTATATCGCCATAATAACGCGCATTGTAATTTTTCGGATTATAATCGCCGATTGCAAACGGGGAATCATTGACGTATGTTTCAGGCGTCATATCGTGTTCCAGCGCAACCAGATAAACGACCGGTTTGAACGCACTGCCCGGTTGGCGCATTGTTGTTGCGCGGTTAAACTGACTGGTCTGGTAATCAGTGCCGCCAACCATTGCGCGCAACGCCCCAGATGATGTCATCGCAACAACTGCGCCCTGGTATAAATCAACGTGCGATGGTAAAATCGCGGCAACACGTTCCTGTAAATTTCGGTCCAGCGTAGTGTGCACAACCAAATCAGAATCCATCACACCAATACGCGAGTGAACTTCGTCCAAGACATAATCTGTCCAATAACGATATATGTTTGTATCAGGTGCCGGTGTCGCAGGCCCCATTTCGCGTGCGGCGGCACGCGCATCGTCCAGCGTGACGTATCCCTGGCGAACCATTTCTTGTAAAACAACGCGCGCACGTTTGATATTGCGTTCTGGATTTATCAATGGGCTGTATGACGTTGGTGCCTTTAACATCGCGGCAATTTGCGCGGACTGCGCCAGCGTCATTTTATCCGCCGGCGTTTGGAACATAACGCGCGCCGCCGCATCAATGCCACGCATACCCCCAACCAGGGACACGCGGTTCATATATAAATCCAAGACCTGGTTTTTATCAAAACGATTTTCCAGCCAGTATGACAGTATTAATTCCTGAACCTTGCGCGAGATTTTCTTTTCCCGGGACAAGAATATGTTTTTCGCCGTCTGTTGCGTGATTGACGAACCGCCGGCGGCAAACCGACCGTGAACGGCATTTGAAATCATTGCACGTGTAATCCCACGCACGTCAATCGGGCCGTGTTCAAAAAAGCGTTTATCTTCTATGGCGACAATCGCCTGCCATACGTGTGGGGGCAACGTGTCAACCGACACAGGCGTTCCCATAATGCGCCCTGCACTGCGTATTTCATTGCCATTTTTATCCAAGAATATCACCGCCGCCGGACGCGTTTCGTGCAAAATTGCGTCCAATGACGGCATCTGTAAAAAGATGACCGCAACATACGTCGCCACCGCCACCATACACAACAGCCCCAGATTTATCAGCCAAACAAACAATCGCCAACGCCAACTGGGGCGCGGTTTTTCCGGTGTTATATCTGTATTTTTTGCACGTGGCACAATTTTTCTCCAAATCCTTGGCGTAATTATATCATAAACAACTTGCGTTTTACCAGGTTTTAAAACTATAATTCCAGACGTGAATTTAACACTGGGGAAAAAGAATATGAAAAAATTATCTGTATGGATTTTGGCCGCTGTTTTCACCGCACCTGTGGCCGCCGAACCAATGTATGGATCATCTGATGAATACAATGATTATCCTGCCGAAGAAATTGCACCAATCGCCATTGATACGCCCAGCGCAACATATAACAACACTGTGACAACGTCGCCGTCGCGTGGCACGCGTGATAATTATGTTGGATTTCGTCTGCATAAAAACGCACATCTGGCGATGAAATACGATGTCAATCACGGATACACAACCCATAAAACCAAAGAAAACGCCGGAATCAGTTTAAATGTCGGCAATCGCCTGACCGAATATGTCAAGATTGAATTTGAAACGGGCTATACAGGGGCAAAATTTACCAAATATGACACGCGTCACGATTATGACCTGTGGTCAAATATGTTAAACGTATATATGTACAAAAACTTTGGCGGTGCGGTTGAACCGTATGCTGGATTGGGCGTCGGGCTGACTGGTATCTGGGGCGAAATATCCCGGGCGGCACCACATCTGACAGATTCAACATTGGCATTATCAGCCCAGGCTATGTTTGGTGTGAACTTTGCATTAAATGACCGCGTTGACTTAAATTTGGGTGCCAAATATATCAGATACGGCCGTGTTAAATTTGAGGCGCATAATACCGAATATGCAAACACGCGAATTGACGCAACCGAATTCTTTGTCGGCGCAGCGTATAAATTTGACGTAAAATAAAAAATGCCCACACGGGCATTTTTATTTTTCAGAATCAATCAGTTTTTCTAAATCGTGTTCGTCCCAAACAGTAATCCCCAGTTCATTTGCACGCGTCAATTTAGACCCGGCGTCTGCGCCAGCCAGAACGATGTCGGTTTTGGCAGAAACACTGCCCTGGACACGCGCGCCCAGGCGTTCCAAAATTTCACGCGCGGCGTCACGTGTATAGTTTGCCAATGTCCCCGTCAAAACGATTTTTTTACCAGCGACCGGACTGTCCGCTGGGGCGACCGGTGCGGTCGTTTCACGCACACGGATTTGCGCCAACAATTCGTCCAATGCGCGCGCATTGTGGGAATCTGCGAAAAACGATACGATTTCGTCGGCCATCACATCGCCAATGCCGTCAACCTGTTTTAATTTCCAGGCCGGCGCATTGCGAATTGCGTCCAGCGTTCCAAATTCCCGTGCCAGGATTTTTGACGTCACCTCGCCCACTTCGGGAACACCGATAGCAAACAAGAAACGGTGTAAATCAATATCGCGCGCACGTTCAATCGCTGCCGACAAATTCGCAACTGATTTATCGCCAAACCCGTCCAGATTTTTTATCGCGTCGCCGTGGCGTGAAACCAGCGTAAATATGTCCGCCGGCGTTGAAATCCAACCACGTGAAACAAACAATTCCAACTGGCGCGTCCCCAGGCCGTCTATGTCAAACCCCTTGCGCGAAACAAAGTGTTCCAGTTCGCCGATGCGCTGTGCCGGACACCCCAGCGTATTTACACAGCGACGCGCAACCTGGCCAGATTCTTGAACAACTGCGCCACCACAGACCGGGCAAACATTTGGGAAAATAAATTCACGTGCCGCCGCCCCAGATTCAGCCACCCCGACAATTTGTGGAATTACGTCGCCAGCACGCTGGACAATTATTTTGTCCCCGATTTTAACCCCCAGGCGCGCAATTTCATCGGCATTATGCAACGTTGCACGCGACACCAGAACGCCACCGATATTGATTGGTTCCAGTTCGGCCACCGGGGTCAATACCCCCGTGCGCCCGACCTGGATTGTAATATCGCGCAACGCGGTTATTGCACGCGCGGCCGGGAATTTATAGGCAACCTCCCACCGGGGGCTGTTGGCGCGCGCGCCCATTTTTTCTTGTAATGCGACATCGTCCACCTTTAACACCAGGCCATCAATATCAAACGGAATTTCATCACGTATCAGCATTACGTGATTATACACATCTTGGATTTCAGCCAGTGTATTTGCGTGATGCGCCCACGGGCGTGTAGTTTTGAATCCCCACGATTCCAATTTATCAAAATATTCGCTTTGCCGGTGCCAGGTGCGCGCCGACAAATCCCCATAGGTGTATCCAAATGCCGACAGACGACGCGTCGCCGTTATTGCCGGATTCAGTTGTCGCAACGAGCCAGCCGCCGCATTTCGCGGATTTGCAAAAACCTTGTCCCCTTTGGCGGTGGCCATCGCGTTCAGCGCGATAAAATCAGCGCGACTCATATAAACCTCGCCCCGGACTTCTATGACGTCGGGATAATCGCCCGACAGCGTTTGTGGTATATCCGGGATTGTTCGCAGGTTTTCCGTTATGTCTTCGCCCAAGACCCCACTGCCCCGTGTCAGGCCACGAACCAGGCGACCGTGTTCATATCGCGCTGCGAACGACACGCCGTCAACCTTTAATTCAATAAACAGATTTTTGTCCGCCAGTTTTTCAAACCAATCTGCGACATCGCCCACATTAAACACATCAGATATAGACAACATCGGCACCGCGTGCGGAAACGATTTGAACCCAGCCGCCACCGCCGCCCCAACGTGCGTGGACGCGCCGTTTTTCGCCAATTCTGGGTATTCAGATTCAATCGCCAGCGCACGCGATTTTGCCGCGTCGTATGTCGCGTCATCAACCACAGGCGCATCGTTTTGATGATACGCAATGTCCCATTCGTTCAGTTTTTTCAGTAAATCTGCGTGTTCGGACAATATAAATAAATCAGGTGTCTTGCTCATACCCCGATTATAGAAAAAACGCCAATTTCGTGCAACGGAAATTTAGCCCCCAGAACGCAAAATCCGCCCCAAACCGTGGCGGATTATTTTCATTTCTGTGGAAAGAATTTTGCGAATTCGGTCCAATCTGTTTTTGTTGCGTTCAAAATTTTGACCAACGTTCCAACCGACATCCAATACCGACGACCGTTTGGGCCTGTGCGCTTGCTCTTGTTCAGGGCCGTTATATCAATTCCGCTGATACGCGCCATATGCGAACACGAAATCTGACGCGCAGCCGCCAAATTATCAATCGCCGCCCAGAACATTGTATTGTCTATCATGTTCCCTCCATTATAAATAATTCGTTATACACATTGCTTTTATTGTTATGTATTCTAATTATGATTGAATTCTTATAAAAATTCAATTACTTTTTTACGCGATTCTGAAAAATAAAAAAACGCCCAATATTCGCGTCAATGCGA
>URSG01000012.1 GCA_900550565.1 uncultured Rickettsiales bacterium
TCGCTGGTTCTGTTGGAAATATTTCGTTCGTCAGCCGTTGTTGGTGTGTATGTTGCGCTGTATGCGGCGTTTTGTATGATTGTTGGGCTGTTTGCAAATGAATTGTTTCGCCAGTTTTCCAAGGTGCGCGTATTTTATTTTGCAATGCTGATGTTGGCGGTGTGCTATGCGATGATGAGCTTTTCTATACGCCCTGGCACGTTTATTATATTGGACTATACCACCGGGATTGCGATTACGCTGACGACGATGTTGATACCGCTGTTTATGTCGGATTTTTCGCGCGGAATTGGTATGGCGCGGTTGAATTCGCGGTATCATCTGTGGCTGAATATTGGGGCGTTTTTTGCGCCAATGGTTGCGGTCGCCATATCAAGCGTCGCAGGAAATCGCGCTGCGTTTTTTGCGTCTGCGGTGATATATCTGGCCGGGTGGGCGACGTTTAAATATTTTCGTGTTGTGCAACAGGATAAACAGATAAAACCGGTCAGTCCGCGCCGCACGGCGCGTGCGTTGATACGCAACACAATCGCGTTCTTTAAAAAGACGGGAATGACGCGCGCATATATTGTAAATTTCGGATATTATTCATTGCGCGCAATGCGGTATTTGTACGTGCCAATCGTTGTTATTGAAAATGGTTTCACGAACGAGGCACTGGGGTGGGTTTTGACCCTGGGGATTATACCGTATCTGTTATTGTCCGAGGTTATGGGTCGTCTGGTGCGTCGGTTTGGAAAGCGGATTTGGTTGCTGGCGGGATTTTTATCGTTCGCGGCGTTGTCTGCGATGGCAACTGTTGTGACAGGGTATCCGTTGCTGGTAATATTTATTGCGTGGCAAATTTCGGGCGCGCTGATGGAATCTGTGCATGATTTGTTGTTCTTTGATAATACCAAGAAATCAGAACAGGCGCGTTTCTATGGCATATTCCGCACCAGTGTGAATTTGCCAAATGTTGTTGCGCCAATGCTGGGGGCGATTTGTATTACCATATTTGGCGGAACGTCCGCAGTTTGGGTTGTGACCGCGCTGATTGGGGTATTCTCTGCGCTGATGTTGATTGCCAAAAAATAATCTTTGTCGCTGTTTTATTTTCATTGCGCCACATCGTAATTCCGTGTATGATTTTATTACAAGAAAAGGGGATTTTGTATGGCAAAGAAAGAAGCAGTAAAAGACACAGGCGCACCGGCAAAAAATCCGGCATTGGAATCTGCGCTGGCACAAATTCAAAAACAGTTTGGCAAAGAAGCCATAATGAAAATGGGCGATGGTTCGCAACAGAATATAGAAGCGATTTCGTCTGGTTCATTGGGGCTGGATATTGCGTTGGGAATCGGCGGTTATCCACGCGGACGTATTGTTGAAATATATGGCCCAGAAAGTTCTGGTAAAACAACGTTGGCGTTGCACGCCGTGGCAGAGGCGCAAAAGAAAGGCGGCACGTGCGCGTATATTGATGCAGAAAACGCACTGGATCCATCGTATGCGAAAAAATTGGGCGTTGATGTTGCAAACCTGATTATATCCCAGCCGGATTCTGGCGAACAGGCGTTGGAAATCGCAGATACGTTGATTAAATCTGGGGCGGTTGATGTTGTGGTTATTGACTCGGTCGCGGCCCTGGTGCCCAAGGCTGAACTGGAAGGAAATATTGGCGATTCCTTTGTTGGCACAACGGCGCGTTTAATGTCACAGAGTTTGAAAAAACTGGCCGGCTCGGTCTCGCGCAGTAATACGCTGTTGATTTTCATCAATCAGATTCGTATGAAAATTGGTGTTATGTTTGGCAACCCAGAAACAACATCGGGCGGTAATGCGTTAAAGTTCTATGCGTCGGTTCGTTTGGATATTCGCCGCACAGGGCAAATCAAAGACAAAGAAAATGTTATCGGTAATGAAACCCGGGTCAAGGTTGTAAAAAACAAGGTTGCACCACCGTTCCGCACAGTTGATTTCAAAATTATGTATGGCGAAGGAATTTCGCGCATCAGTGAAATCTTGGATATGGGTGTGAAATACGACTTGATTGAAAAGGCAGGCAGTTTCTATTCATACAACAGTGAACGTATGGGCCAGGGCGAGGCAAATGCCCGTCAGTGGTTAAAAGATCACCCAGATGCCCAAAAAGATTTGTTGGACAAAATTATGGCACGTGCATCTGGCATTGCCGAAGAAATGACAACAGGGCCTGTTGATGACGATATGGACGTGCCAGAAACAGAATAAAGTAATTAAAACCAGGGGTGTGTAATGAAATTATCCAGAACGTTTGCATTGGCCGATATTGTGTTGCGTGCGCACGTGTTAAATCCGCTGTGGCGGTCGCGTGACGCGCGCCGTCAGCATCGTTGTGATGTTGCAGCAATGGCGATTCCGCGGTATATGGCGCGATATGTGCCGGCACCGGGAACGATTCCAGAAACCACGCCAATCCACGATGATAAAAATGAAAAAATCTGGACATTGTGGTTGCAGGGCGAAGACAAAGCACCACCGTTGGTCAAGGCCTGTTTTCGCAGTATTCGTAAAAATTGCAAACAAGAACTGGTTGTGTTGGACGAGAACACCGTTTGGGATTACATTACACTGCCACCTGAAATTGTTGCAAAACGCCAGGCTGGACAAATAAAGCACGCACATTTTGCCGATATTTGCCGTGTGGAATTGCTGTATGAACACGGTGGTATTTGGTTGGATTCAACCGGTTTCGTAACTGCGCCGATTCCAAAAAATATCATAGACCAGGATTTCTTTGTCTATATGGCCGGGCATAACGTTGGCAGTCCATACAGTTTTATTCAGAATTGTTTTATTCGTGCGCGTCGTGGGTCGTATTTGTTGGCGGCGTGGCGACAAACGATATTAAATTTCTGGCTGGCCGAGCCACGCGAATTTGACTATTTTATGCACCAGTTGATGTTCAAGGCGTTGGTGCAACGTGACCCGATTGCAAAAAAATATTTTGATGCAATGCCACATATTGACCAAGACCCAACGCACGCGCTGTGGTGGTCAATCGCAAACGAACCATACAGTAAAAAACTGTTTGATAAATATACATCGGGTGCGTTTTTTCAGAAAACTGCATATAACAGCCCATGGGCCAAAAATCCTATCCCGGGCAGTGTTGCTGATGAAATGATAAATCACATGAATAAATAAAAAAACAAAGGAAAATATAATGCCCGCAATTTCTGTAATAATACCGATATACAATGTAGAAAAGTATTTACGCAGATGTCTGGACAGCGTTTTAAATCAGACATTTCAAGATTGGGAAGCGATTTGTGTCAATGACGGCAGTCCAGATGGTTCTGCCGTCATTTTGTCTGAATACGCTGCGCGTGATTCCAGATTTAAAATTGTGAACAAGAAAAATGGCGGACTGTCTGACGCGCGTAATGCCGGTATGGCGGTCGCCACAGGTAAATATATTTTGTATCTGGACAGTGATGATTTTATCCACCCCCAGACAATGGAAATTACATACTATTTGGCAATGCGTGATGGTTCGGATATTGTGTCTTTTACATACGACAGAATTTACCGTCCCCAGTTGATGGTGCGACATATGTTGCGTATGGATACAGATTCTGTGGTGCCAGAACGTATGCATAAAAAATATGATGTGGCACGTATAAAAACACTGGTGACCGACGATGTGTACAGATATGCGACTGAACGTGCGCATAACGCGTTTAACCCAAATCGCAAATGGCTGATTAAACATTGCCAGGTGTGGAAGAATCTGTATCGTCGTGAATTGATTGCAGATACGCCGTTTATCAAGGGAATCTTGTTTGAAGATTTCCCGTGGTGGTCCGAAGTGATGTTGAAAAATCCGCGTGTGACAATCGCGCCATTGCCGTTGTATTTCTATGTTCCGAATTTTGGCGGAATTGTTTTGTCATCAAAACAGTTAAAGATTATGCAAAGCCTGTGTACTGGTATCCGCGCGTCGTATGAACTCTACAGGGACAAGGCCACCCCATACCAGATGGACGCGTGGTCGCGCAAATTCCGGTGGTATTTTATTAAATGGGCGTATCGCAAGATTAAATATTTGGACAACCAGGCAGACATAGAAATTGCCAGAAAATATTTTGTTCAATTACGTGCATGTGGCGCGCTGGACAATCCACCGTTTGCATGGGCGCGTAAAATAAAATGTGGAATCGCAGAATTTATAAAATGTGGGTGTTGTAATGCAAAATAAACCAGTTGTTTCGGTAATAATACCGGTATATAACGTTGAAAAATATTTGCCCAGATGTCTGGACAGCGTGTTAAATCAAACCTTTTCAGATTGGGAAGCGATTTGTGTCAATGACGGCAGTCCGGATAACAGTGCAAAAATACTGGCGACGTATGCGCGTCGTGATTCGCGATTTCGTGTTATAGACAAGGAAAATGGTGGCCTGTCTGATGCGCGCAATGTCAGCGTGGCCGCGGCGCGTGGGGATTTTGTTTTGTTCTTGGACAGTGATGATTTTATTCACCCCCAGACGTTGGAAATAACGCATAATATGGCAATTTGTCATGGGGCGGATATGGTGTCGTTTAAATATAATGAAAAATCACACCGACGTTTGCGCCGATTGATGCAACGCGGAATAGATGTGTCAGATGTTATCCCAGGCGAATTTTCACGACGGTATGATGGGCGTAATATACTGGGCTGTGTGACAGATGATATTCTGTTTCATTGCACAGAACGCAATCACACGTGGCGCGTGTGCCGGCCGGTGCGTCGTCATTGCTTTCCGGTTTTGTGCCTGTATCGGCGCAGTTTGATTGCAGATGTGCCGTTTGTTCGTGGAATTATTATGGAAGATTTTCCCTGGTGGTCTGCGATTATCGCGCGTAATCCGCGGACTGTGTTGCTGGATTCTGTGTTGTATTTTTATACCCCAAATCCGACGTCTATATTGAACAGTTCTAAATCGTTGCGAATGATTGAATCGCTGTGTGTCGGGCTGGAATACGCATACAACGTTTATCGGGACACGCCACCAGATGTCCAGAAATACTATGCACGTGAATTTTTGTGGCCGTTTATAATTACGGCAATGCGTGTGCGTGGCGGACTGGACGGGCGGTCTGATATATTGGCGGCACGACGTGCGTTTAAACGATTGGTTGGGGCAGGGGTGTGTGATGCACCACAAAATCGTCGTGCGCGTAAATACCAAAAACGTATTTATGCATTTATCCAGGGTGATAAATAGTTGGCGCACTAAATTCCGGTTTTTGCAAAGCGCGCCGGAATTGTTGCAACCCATTTCAGTCCCAACATCGCAGGTTTGTTCAAATCATAAATCGGGCGCAGTATTGTTTGCAACGTGCGTGCAATGCGTGTTGAACGATTCTTGTTTTTGGCGCACGTAATGATTTCAATGGTGCGTGCGCGCTTTTTCAGGTGCGCGCCCCACGATGCAGTGCGGTCGCCAATTTTATTTTTTATCATATCTAAATCAACGCCACCAAAGTGTAATAAATACAGGTTTTTATCAATGTGGAAATTTGTTCCCTTGACGCTGTGAAAACCGCTGCCCCAGGTGCGTGGGCGGAACAAAACAACCGGTTTGGTATATCGCGTGGACAGCAGTGCATATTTGCGCTGGGTCAAAAATGGGGCGCGGGCGTCCAGTGGTTTTTCAGATTCCAAATCCATTCCAACGTCCAATCCCAATCCAGACACAGTCACGCGATTTTTTATCCCAGACAAATATTGTGGCAACGTTTGTCCTGTATCAGGGTCTACAATTAAAAACTCGTCACAATCGCAACCGATGACAACGTCATATCCGTCGGCAAATAATTTTTTTGCCAAATCCGACAACAGTAATATACGCGTTTTGTCCCCACGTTGGCGTTCTTCGTCACGATGGGGCAGTTTTTTTATGTTTGCCCGTGCGTGGCCACTGGGGATTTTCTGGTCCAGGCCGTCCAGATAAATATACAGATTTTCAGACCCAATTTGGTCGCCATAATATTTTATCCAGCGGTTCAAGAAAAATTCGTCATTGCGTGCCATTGTGACGGCGGCAATGCGTAGTGTGTGCGATGTTGCGTTTGTCATAGTCCCTCGGTCAAGATTTTATGCACAAAGTGTGCGGTATTTCTGTATATTATTTTAATTGGATTTCGTGTCAAAAGCCAATCTGTATATTTTTCGCCATACGTGGCGCGTGCGCTGGATAATATTGCGTCACGTGCATCGGGCGCGATATGGTTCAAGACGTATAAAATCTGTCGCCCCAGTGCGCCACGATGACGGGTTAGGGCGACCTTTTTCATAAATGGCATACCACAGCGATACAGGCGTTTAATGTCGTTATAAACACTGCGTCCATAACAGGTGTATATGCAGTCCCAGGTCAGGTTGTGTTCCACTACCAGACGGGAAAATCCCTGTTCATACAGGCGCGTGACAGAACCCTTGTCAATTTGTTTGGTGACGCTGCGCATAAATTCGTCATACCAGGCGGATAAAAATACAGACTTGCGCATACCGATAAACCACGATTGGATATGTGGGTGTGTTTTATGTGGATTGCGAACAATGCCAAACGCATCGGTTGGCAATCGTTCTAATTTATTAAATGTATCGCCCAGGTCAAACAACGGGCCATACACAGAATCATTTACCATATATACGAAATCATAATCGCCTAAAATATGTGCGTCGTGTGCATAGATATACGCGCGTTTATATGAACCAAAATCATATTCGCCGTGACGACGTGCGTGTGCATACAGAACGTATTTAGATAATTTTTTTAATTCTGTGTCACTGCAATCAGAATCCATATACAGCACAATGTCGCCAAATTTGGACAGTGCGCGAACATAATACACCAATGCGTCATCAATCACGCCGTTGGCGTTATAACCGGC
Organism: uncultured Rickettsiales bacterium; assembly: GCA_900550565.1. GTDB lineage: Bacteria > Pseudomonadota > Alphaproteobacteria > Rs-D84 > Rs-D84 > Enterousia. Next base: position 6,907 of record URSG01000012.1, read on the forward strand.
AAATAGGAATAAACGTCTTGTCATTTTTTTAATTTTTACCTATGCTTAGTTATATATAATCTACACTGTGATGGGGAAAATTTCAACAATGGATTACACACCAGATATAAAAATATACGCACCTGACAAATATGTCCAAGATGTGCGTGCGCGAATCAAAGACATACAGACGGCCCGGTCGCCATCGGTTGTGCGCGTTGAAAATGGAACGGTTTGGCCGGTGGGAAAACCGCGCGAGCATGGCGTCTATGACGCGTGTGGGCAATTTGTCGCGGCGTCAAATATTGTTATTCGTGCCACCGCACACCCACACGCAATCCACCACGCGGCCGAACGGTATATTGACGACGATGTTTTGTTTTTGGGGAATTTGCATCATCATTTTGGTCACGTGTTGTTGGAACGTTTGACGCGCGCCTGGGCATTGTTGTCTGATAAATATAAAAATATGAAATGCGTAATTGTGTACAGTTCTGCGGCCGATAATATCCCAGAATATTATCTGGAATTTTTGGCGGCATTGGGGGTTGCACGTGAAAATATTATGGTTATTAAACAGCCAACGCGATTCCGTAATGTGTATGTCCCAGAATTGTCCAAGGGGCCTAATTTTACCACAGACGCATTTGCAAAAACATTTGATGCAATCGCAAATTCGGTGCCTGATAATGACGCTAAATATGATTGCGTGTATGTTTCGCGCGACGCGTTGCGGTTGCGTCGCACATTTGGCGAACGGGCGGTGCAATCGGTGTTCCAGAAAAATGGATTTCACGTAATTTACCCAGAAACTATGCCGATACAGCAACAAATTGCGATTGTAAAAAATTGTCGCGTATTGGCCGGGTGCGCTGGGACAGCGTTGCATTTGGCACTGTTTATGCGACCTGGTGGCACAGTGATTCAGATTAAACGTAATTCAAAAAATTCTGATAACGCCGATCAACAATTTTTGGTGAATAAAACCAAGGGATTAAATTCTGTGTTTGTTTGGGCGTCGGCTGAATCCAGACCAACCGAACATTTCACGCCTGCGCCCCAGATAATTGGTATCGGCAAATATATGCAGAAATTTATGGACGATTTTGGATTGCGATATACGCACGCAGATACAGTAATTCCAGCGTCTGAGTGGGCGGCGTACGAAAACGCGTGGCGCGAATATCGTCGCGCAAACAGTTTGTGGCGTCGCATAAAACACGCGTTGGTAAAAATATTGGCGTGCGCAGTTCCGGGGCGTGATAATCGCGCGGCGTTTCGTAATTATATGAAACGCGTAATGGGGGTCTAGATACAAAAAAACGCCCCAAACGGGGCGTTATTACATTTCAACATTTCGGCGCATTTTTTTGCGGACATTGCTGTCTAATTCTTTTTTGCGCAGACGAATTGTCGCAGGTGTCACTTCTACTAATTCATCGTCCAAAATGTATGACAGTGATTCTTCCAGTGACATTTTACGCGGTGGGGCCAAGAACAGTTTTTCATCGGCGGTCACACTGCGCACATTGGTCAGTTCTTTGCCTTTGACCGGGTTCACTTCCAAATCGTTTTCTTTGCTGTGTTCGCCGATAATCATACCAGAATAAACCTCGGTCTGGGGGCCAACAAACAGCGTTCCGCGTGGTTGCAGATTAAACAACGCATACGTCGCCGTTACGCCGTTTTCCATTGATACCAGCACGCCCGGACGATATTGCATAATCGGGCCACGATATGGGGCGTATTTATCAAATACGCGGTTCATAATACCTGTGCCACGGGTGTCTGTGCGGAATTCAGACAAATACCCAATCAGCCCACGTGATGGTGCCGAAAATACGATACGGGTTTTGCCTGCGCCAGACGCTTTCATTTCTGTGATTGTCGCTTTGCGTTTGGTCATCTTTTCAATAACAACGCCCGAAAATTCATCGTCAACGTCAATCACAACTTCTTCAATAGGTTCCAGTTTTTCGCCGTTTTCGCCGTCGTGCATAACAACGCGTGGACGTGATACAGATAATTCAAAACCTTCGCGGCGCATTGTTTCAATCAGAATCCCCAGTTGTAATTCACCACGGCCTGATACTTCAAATGCTTCGTTATTTTCGCTTTGTGTGACGCGCAGGGCGATGTTTGTTTCCGCTTCTTTGAACAGGCGTTCGCCAATCATACGCGACGTCAATTTTTTACCAGATTTGCCGGCCAATGGTGATGTGTTCACGAAAAATGTCATCGTCAGGGTTGGTGGGTCAATCGGCATAGCCGGAATTGGTTCTGTGACAGACGGGTCACACAGGGTGTCAGCCACAGTTGCCTTGGAAAATCCGGCAATAACGACAATGTCACCGGCCGATGCACTGTCGCGTGAAATTTTTTCAACACCGTGATGTTCAATGATTTTTGTAATCTTGGCGTTTTCAATAAATTCGCCCTTCATATTTATGGCCTTGACGCTTTGGCCGACGCGCACGGTCCCAGATTCAATTTTTCCCGTCAGAATACGACCAACATACGGGTCCGCTTCCAACGTTGTCGCCAACATAGAAAATGGTGCATCTAATTTACAACGTGTGCCATTGCAATCAGGTGCCGGAACGTGGTCAACAATCAACTGGAACAGTGGGGTTAAATCTTTGTGTTCGTCATTTAAATCACGCACCGCCCAACCATCGCGACCGACGGCGTACAGATACGGGAAATCCAACTGGGCATCTGTTGCGCCCAATTTATCAAACAGGTCAAATGTTTCACTCAGCACTTCTTCAGGACGGGCGTCAGAACGGTCAACCTTGTTTATGCAGACAATCGGACGCAGACCCAATTTTAATGCCTTGGACAAAACAAACTTGGTCTGGGGCAGGGGCCCTTCGGACGCGTCAACCAGCAACACCACCCCGTCAACCATAGACAATATACGTTCCACTTCGCCGCCAAAGTCTGCGTGTCCCGGCGTATCAACGATATTGATTTTATAATCGTGCCACTGGATTGATGTTGGTTTAGCCGATATAGTAATGCCACGTTCGCGTTCAATGTCGCCACTGTCCATAACGCGATCTTCTATCCGTTCGTTGGCGCGGAACGTGCCGGCCTGTTTTAACATATTGTCAACCAGGGTCGTTTTGCCGTGGTCAACGTGTGCAATGATTGCAATATTGCGAATTTTCATCTGTGTGCCTTATAATTTTTCCGTAAACGCTAGATTATACCATATTTTTGAATTTTCAAGAAATATACAAAAAAATTATTCAAAAACTTGACATTTATTCTTTTTTGTCTATATTTATATGCAAGGTAGATAAACAAGAGGCTAAAAAATGGTAAATTATGATTTAACAATGCAACGTTTTTTTGACGAGGTAAAAAAATATTTGGAAAAACGTGCAACGCGTGCCGCAGACCGTGTGGAATTTGATACTATCAATGCGGCCCAGGTTGCGGTATGTATGGTTGCCAGGGACCCGAAACAGTATTCTGGCCAGTATGATGTATTGCACAAGGTTGCAAGCCGTGATGTGCATGGCGCATTTTCTATAAACGACGGCGTTTATCGCGTGGTTGAAAATGTTATCTATTCGGCGGCTGATTTAGATTCCGAGGCTGAATATACACGACACGAAGCGCAAAAGAATCTGTTAAATGCGTTGAATATGATTAAATATAGAAATTCTGGTTGTTTATTAAAAGATTTATATAAACCGTTTTTGCCAGTGACATATTACGCAGTCAAAGAAAAAGTGAACAAGCGATAAAAAACGGGGCAACGCCCCGTTTTTTTAATGTTTGCCACCAATCTTGGTGCGACCGCCCATCAGCGGTTGCAATTTTTTTGGGATATTCACACTGCCGTCGGCATTTTGGTGGTTTTCCAGAATTGGAACTAATGCGCGTGGCACGGCAATCCCGGTGTTATTCAGTGTCGCAACAAATTGCACATCGCCATTTTTATCGCGATAACGCGTGTTGGTGCGACGCGCCTGGAATTGACCGATTGATGAACAACTGCCCAGTTCTTTGTATGCGTTTTCTGATGGAACCCACGCTTCTACGTCGTTCATTTTAACCTTGTTAAATCCCATATCACCCGTAGAATTTGCAATCACGCGGTATGGCAATTCTAAATCTTCTAGGACCTCGCACAGATTGTTCAAAATGTGTTCGTGCATTTCGTTTGATTGCGCCGGTGTGCAATAGATGTATTGTTCCACCTTGTTAAACTGGTGAATCCGGGCAAGTCCGCGTGTGTCGCGACCGGCGGCACCGGCCTCTTTGCGGAAACACGGCGAAAATCCAGCGTATTTAATAGGCAGGTCTTTCTCGTTCAGAATTTCACCACTGTGCAATGAATTCAAAATAATTTCTGCGGTCCCGGTTAAACAACGGTCGGTCCCGGCCAACATAAACACATCGTTATCCATCACCGCCAGGTCAGAACCCATAAAATGACCTGCGTCAAAAATTGTTTGTGGTTTGGTAATAGACGGACATTCAATAAACGTGAATCCCTTGGCAATCAGTTTTTGAATAACGTATGTTTCAATCGCCAGTTGCAGTTCGGCCGCTTCGCCCACCAGGGCGTATGTGCGTGTGCCACAAATCTTGCCGATTTTTTCAGGCAACCACCAGCCGTTCATATCCAACAAGTCCCACTGGGCGCGTGGCGCAAAATCAAATTCGCGCGGTGTGCCAACACGACGCACAACGATGTTTGCAGTGTCGTCTGGGCCAATCGGGGCAGACGCGTCTGGAATTTGCGGAACGCGGTGCATTAAATCGTTCAGCACCGCTTCTTTGTCGGCCAATTCCGCCATATCGGTGGCGATTTCGTTTGCGATTTCTTTGCTGCGCGCAATCAACGGTGCTTTGTCAGACGCAGTTGGTATTTCGCGTGTAATCTTGTTCTTTTCGGCGGTCATAGATTGCGTCGTGGTCTTTAATTCGCGAACGCGCGCGTCCAGTGCCAAAATTTCATCAACATTGTCGTCAAAACCCTTGACCTGGCATGCGTTTTTTACCACGTCTGGATTTTCACGGATAAATCTAATATCCAACATTTTATAAATCCTTGTGTTTATATATGCTTATAATAAAGTCGTGCGATACAAATCGCAATTATTTTATGTAATTAAATATGCAAAAAAAACTATTCCCCCAACGGGGACGAAGTGCGACTGAAAAATACATAACCTTGTATCATTATGGTGCGTATTATAACTTTGGCTGATGAAAAAATCAATTAAATCTTTGAATTGCAAGAATTGTGTCATTATGTTATGCTGGGCCAAACGAAAGCAAAGAAAGAGTGTCTGTTATGAACGATATCGTTATGTATGATGTAATTATTATGGGTTCTGGGCCGGCCGGGTTGACGGCGGCGTTGTATTGTGCGCGCGGTGGGAAAAAGACGATTATCCTGGGTGGTGATACACTGGGCGGTCAAATGGCCACAATTGCAAAATTAGAAAATTATCCGGGCTGGGCCGGTTCAGGCGCGGAATTGGCCGATTTTATGAAAAACCAGGCCACGTCGTTTGGTGCGGAATTTGTCGCCACATCTGTTCGGGAAATCGCCGGCGATGCGGTTGGCGCATTTAACCTGAGTGCCAGCAACGGCAAAAAATATGTCGGCAAAACTGTGATTATCGCAACAGGGGCGTCGCCCAGAAAACTGGAAATCGCCGGTGCGCGCGAACTGTTTGGGCGCGGCGTATCATATTGCGCGACGTGCGACGGATTTTTCTATTACGGCAAAGATGTAATGGTAATGGGTGGCGGAAACAGTGCGCTGAACGACGCATTATATCTGGCCGATATTGCCAAAACGGTGAAAATCGTTTATCGCAAGGGCGCATTTACCCGTGCCGAAGAAATTCTGCGCAGCCGCGTTGCCGAACGTGAAAACATAGAATGTTTGTTTAATACCGATTTGAAACAGATTGCCGCAACCGATGATGACCGTTTGGTTGTGACAACCACCGCCGATGAAAAAATCGTCACCGATGGTCTATTCGTTGCCATCGGCCACGAAGCCAATACAGATTTCTTGACCGAAGATGTCGCCCGTGACGGTATGGGGCGTCTGCGTCCCACCGATTTGCCCACCGGTATTTTCGTTGCCGGTGACGTTGAATCTGATATAAAAATGCAAATCGCAACGGCCGTCGGGACGGGGTGTAGTGCGGCCATGGACGCCATCGCATACCTGAATAAATTATAATGGCACATCTGGTGCGTGGGGCGGCGGCTCATGTAGCTTCTGTACACTTCGCCTTCGCCCCGCACCCCATCTGCACCATTCTAATTTATTCATAATAAAGTTATAATGGCGCATCTGTGGCGGTTCTGACGTCGGTCGTGTACCTATTTTGTACACTCCCTTTGTCACAACCACCCCATCTGCACCATTCTAATTTATTCGTAATAAGGTCTATTTTTTTCCAAAGTGCTTTTTTAGTGTTTGGTATGCGGCGTTTACCTTGGTAAATTCGCTGGCGTTTGCACTGCCACCTGTATCTGGGTGATATTTTTTTGCCAATGCGCGGTATTTTGCGCTGACCTCGCGCAGGGTGGCCGTCGGTGGCAGGCCCAGTGTGCGCAAGGCATTGCTGATTGTGGCACTGACGCGCGGTTTTGGCGCAACGTGGTCAAACGCACTGCGACCGGTGATAAAATCGTTCAGGAATTTTACATAGTCTGCTTCGTCTTTGTTGGCGGTTTCTTTGTCTTTCAGTGGCGCACCAAATGTTTGACGTTCCCAATCGGCCTCTATTTCGTCTGGGGTCATATCGGCATAGAAATTCCAGTTTTTGTTGTATTCTGCGGCGTGTTCCTGGCAAAACCACCAATACTCGCGCAGGTCACGCGATTTAGGCGCGCGACACGTGCCGGCCTTGGTGCAGCCTGTATGATCGCATTTTCGTATCATTTTATATCGTCCATTGATTTTGCGTGTCCCAGTGGGTGGTGCATAACGACTGTTTCCCGTAATTGTTCAGGCATCACGTGGGTATAGATTTGTGTTGTTGAAATATCTTCGTGGCCCAGCATTGTTTGTATCGCGCGCAGATTTGCACCACCGGCCAACAAATGCGACGCAAACGAATGGCGCAATACGTGTGGTGATACGCGATGTGGGTCAATGCCGGCCAAAACCGCGCATTTTTTCAGTATCTTGAAAAATCCGTCACGGGTTATGTGGCCAGACGCGCCCCCACCAGGAAACACATATTTTGATTTTTCATCATCGCGCACGGCCAGCCATTTTTGCAATGCAGCGATTGCACCAGCGTGCATTGGGACAATGCGTTCTTTGGCCCCTTTGCCGTGAATCAATAATTTGTCGCCCAGAATCGCCGTCAGTGGTAATTCACACAGTTCTGATACGCGCAATCCCGACGCATAGACCAATTCAATCATTGCGCGCAGACGGGTTGCATTTTTTATATCGCCGGCCGATGAAATCAGTAATTCTATTTCGTCCACAGATAAAAACTTCGGCAATGGACGTGACCGTTTGGGCAATTCCAGATTTGCGGTTGGATTTTCACTGATAATTTTTTCCAGCATTAAAAATTTATAAAATCCGCGCAACGCACTGGCGTGGCGCGCAACAGATGACGCACAGTCGGGCAGGGACGCCAGATAGTTTTGTATGTCGTCGCCCGTTGCCCCCATCAGGCCACCCGGCAATGCCGCATCTGCACTGCGCAAGTCAAAGCCATAACTTTCCAGTGTTTTGGCACTGCGACCTTTTTCTGCGGACAATGCTTCTAAAAAAATCTCTATGTAATTCATGGATACAATACGATTTCTGTCACGTTCTGGGGTGCAGGAAACGATATTATCATCAGCACCACCAGAACAATTATCAGTCCCCAGATTATAATTTTTTTGCGTATTGAATTTTTTCGTCTGTTATTCAGTGGCATATAATTTCCCCCTTTGGGTTAAATGGTGTCAAAACTGGTAATAAATGTGGCCGCGGCCGCGATTATTATCAACTGGGGCGCGACAATCGCCAATATCGCAGGTAATGCACCGGTTGACCCCAATGCGTTGAACATATTGGTTATAAAATACAGCGCGAAACACGTGACGATACCCAATGCGAATTTTGTTCCAAAATTATAATTACGGCGTTGGCGCGTCTGGGAAAATGCGACGCCCAGTGTCGCCATTGCAACCAACGATAATGGCAAAAACAGCAATGTCCAAAATTGCACCAAATGCCCACGCACAGGCGCGCCGATTGAATCCATTTTGCGTATAAATGACGGCAGTTGCCAAAATGAAATCTGGTCTGGTTGCAGATAGCGGTCCAGAACCGTGCGTGGCGTCAGGCGTGTTGCCACCGACCAATCACGCTTTTTCTCAATCCCATTGGCGTCCCATACGCGTGCAGATTTTGCAGACATTCCGTCGTCGTCCAGGGTGACGGTTTTGGCCTCTATCCGGGTGGTCAATTTAAATGACGCGTTCTGGATATAAATCGTCGCATTTTCAAAATCTAATGCGTTGCCAGATTTATGCATTGTTTTCGCGTTCATCGTGATGTATCCGTTATCTGATGATTCGCGCAACCAGATTGCACCATCAATCAATTTCAGGTGGTCTGATGTAATGTTTTGATTGCTCAGTTCAACCGAGTATGGATTTATAACAGTTGTGGCAAACACACCAATCAATGTCGCGCCAACCAAGAACGGACGTGCCGTTTGATATGGTGACAGGCCTGCGCTGGATACAATAACACTTTCGCTGGATTTAGTCAGGTTATATGACGCCAGCAATGTTCCCATAAATACCGCCAGGGGCAAAAACAGTGGCACGTATTCCAACAATCGCACCCACGATTCCGCCATCGCGGCCATCGCCGTCGGATTTGACGGCAGACGTTCTACGAATGTGACGGCGAAAATAATTCCGCACACAACCAGCATAACAAGCCCGACGCCAGAAAAAAATCGGCGCATCAGGAATTTTGTCAAAATAGCAGTTCTTAACATAACCTGAAAATTATAGCCTGTTGATTTGATAATTGCAAAATTAAAATGAAAGCGTATAATTTCGGATATTATTACATACAGTCAAGGAACAACTAAGATGGAAAAAAGACCAATTTCACGCGCTGGGTTTGATGCGCTGTTAAAAGAACTGAAAGATTTAAAAGAAGTGCAAAGACCGGAAATATTAAAAACGGTTCAATGGGCGCGTTCGCTGGGGGATTTATCTGAAAACGCAGATTACAGCGCGGCCAAGGAAAAACAACGCCAGATTGACAAGCGTATTCAATTCATAGAAGGGGTAATTGAAAACGCTGCGATTATTGATATTGATTCTTTGTCGGGCAATCGCGTTGTGTTTGGTGCGCGTGTTGTCGCCGAAGACGAAGATGGCAATCGTATGCAATGCCGGATTTTGTCAGATATTGAATCTGATGGTCGCCAGGTTATTTCGTGTACATCGCCGGTTGGACGCGCGATGATTGGGCGGTGCGTTGGCGATACGTGCGTTGTTAAATTGCCGTCTGGTGAAAAAGAGTACGAGATTTTAGAAGTAAAATTCAAAGAATAATTTTGAATATGCCTGTTCGTCTGTTGCCTGATTTTTTAATAAACCAAATCGCCGCCGGCGAGGTGGTTGAACGTCCGGCCAGCGTGGTCAAAGAATTGGTTGAAAATGCGCTGGACGCTGGCGCAGACCAAATTATGATTGATGTTGCCGACGGCGGACGGACAATGATTTCTGTTATTGATAATGGTTCGGGTATGGCGCGCGATGACCTGGCGCGATCGGTGCAACGTCACGCGACATCAAAATTGCCAGACGATGATTTATTAAATATCAACTTTATGGGATTCCGGGGCGAGGCGTTGCCATCAATCGCATCTGTGTCTGATATGACCATTGATACCAGAAATGCCACAGACGTCAATGGGTGGCAACTGAACGCGACAACCGGTGACATCAGGCCGTCTGATTGGGAAACTGGGACGCGAATTCGGGTGTTGAATTTGTTTGCACGCACGCCGGCGCGTCTGAAATTTTTGCGCGCAGACAGGGCAGAAATGATGTCTGTGCTGGACGTTGTGCGTCGTTTGGCGATGGCACGCCCAGACGTTGGGTTTGTGTTAAATAATAAATGGCGTTTCCCGCGCGATCAAGATTTGCGTGACCGTATTGTCGCTGTGATGGGCGATGACGTTGCAGGGCGTATGATTTCTGTAAACGCGCACAGTGCGACAACGGCCGGATTGGAATTGCACGGATTTATATCAGAACCGACATTACGTCGTGCGTCATCGGTGGATCAATATCTGTTTGTAAATGGCCGTCCTGTTCGGGACAAGGTGTTGGTTGGTGCGTTGCGTGCAGCATATATGGACGTGATGCATGCACGTGAATTTCCGTTGTGCGCGCTGTATCTGACGGTGCCACCGCGCAGTGTGGACGTAAATGTTTCACCTGCCAAGACCGAGGTGCATTTTCTGGAACCGTCGCATATTCGCAGTTTTATTATTAAAACATTGCGCACAGCATTGGCACAGACGATGAATTCTGCGTCGCCTGTTGATGTGGCCCATCACGCGCCAATGGAATTTGCCAGGGCAGGTGCGCAGAAAATAAATTTTGGCTTGCCCCAGTCTAATATGCGCGTGTGCGAGCCGAAAACAATGGCCGAATTTTCAGAAATGAACGAAATATTTTCTGGCCCGGCGCAATCGCACGCAACAGACGCAGCCCCGGCGGTTTCGGCGGATGATATGCCACTGGGGCGCGTAATTGGCCAGATTGGCAATAAATATATCTTGGCGGCATCTGGTGATAATCTGGTGGTGGTGGACCAACACGCCGCGCACGAACGTATTACGTATGAACGTCTGCGCCTGCGCGCGATAAAGTCCCAGCCGTTATTGACGCCGATTGTTGTGCATTTGCGTGACGCAGATGTTGTTGCTGTTATGACGATTGCCGATGAAATGCGCGCGTCTGGGTTGCATATTGATGCGTTTGGCGATGACGCGATTGCGATTTTTGAAAAACCAGCCGATTGGGATTTGAACTGGGGCAATCTGTTTCACGACATCGCAGACGAGGTGCGCGCCAACGGTCATTCGTCACAATTAAATGAAAAACTGCATCTGAAATTGGCAAATTATGCGTGCCACCACAGTGTGCGCGCCGGACAATGTCTGAGTCTGCAATCCTGTGACGCATTGCTACGCGAAATAGAACGGACGCAACGTGGTGCGCAATGTAATCACGGGCGACCTGTGTATAAATTTATCCCGATTGCTGATATGGACGCGTGGTTTGAACGCGTCTAGGACAGGGCCTGAATCCATTGTTTTTTGCCTGGACACTGGGGCTTTTTTTTACTATTCTGACACCATAAAATAACAAGTGCCAAGGAGAAATATCATGGAAGAAACCACAGTTGTTGTTCAAGAAGGTGCAAATGCAGCACAGAGTGCGACCGGTAATTGGTGGGGAATGTTGTTGTATTGCATTGTTGTGTTTGGAATCATCTATTTGTTTATGGTGCGTCCGAACAAGCGTCGTATGGCAGAATATCAGAAAATGCTGGATTCATTAAAGGTTGGCAATCGCGTAATGGCGGCCGGTATTTACGGAACGATTAAAAAAATTGGCGATAAAACCATTGAATTGGAAGTGGCCAAGGGTGTCGTTATTGAAGTGAATAAAAACGCTGTGGCCAGCGTTGAATAATGTATAAAGGGTAATCAGATGTTTAAAAAACTGGCGATAATTTTTGTTGCGGTGTTTGGTGTGTTGCTGGCGGTGCCGACAATGTCGCCAAAATTAGCGCCGTATTTTCCGTCTTGGATTAAACCAATCCCGTTGGGGTTGGACTTAAAGGGTGGCGCCCAATTATTATTAGAGGTTGATACCACAACCATGTTCCAAGAAAAGGCGGCACAATTATATGACGAAACACGTTCTGCGCTGATTGACCGCGACAAGGGCGTTATTCGTTTTTCTAATTTGCGTAATGCCGATGGCGTTGTGTCGTTGGTTGTTCGCGAAGATGCTGATGTATCCCGTGCCAAGGGCCGGTTAAAGAGTGCGCTGGGCAATACGGTTGATATTGAATCGTCGGGTCGGACGATTACGCTGTCGTATTCTGAAAAACAGAAAAACGAAATGACCCAAGATGCGTTGGCGCGCAGTATTGAAATTGTTCGTCGTCGTATTGATGCGCTGGGGACCAAGGAACCGTCTATTCAGTCCCAGGGTGGAAAGTATATCTTGATTCAGTTGCCGGGTGTTGACAACCCAGAACACATCAAGGGGCTGATTGGTCAGACGGCCAAGATGACGTTCCATTTGGTCAATGAAAATATATCGGCGGAACAAATTGCATCGGGTCGTGCGCCCAGTGGCACGCAATTCTTGCCTATGATGGACGCGCCAAACCAGTTGGTGCCAGTGTATTCACGTGTGGAGGTATCGGGTGAATCATTAAAAGATTCCCAGGCGGATTTTGACCAGAATAATATGCCAGTTGTGACAACCGCGTTTGACGCAACAGGTGCGCGCAAGTTTGCGAAATTGACCACAGAACACGTCAATGAACGCTTTGCGATTGTTTTGGACGGACGCGTATTATCTGCGCCGACAATTCGTGAACCGATTCCGGGTGGCCGTGGCCAGATTTCGGGCGGATTCACATTGCAAGGGGCCAAGGATTTGGCCGTGCTGTTGCGTTCGGGCGCATTGCCAGCACCATTACAAGTCATAGAAGAACGCACGGTTGGTGCGGGTCTGGGCGCAGACGCGATTGAAGCAGGGCGCGTTGGATCGGCGGTCGGCGTATTGTTCGTAATTCTGTTTATGCTGATTGCGTATCGCGGTTTTGGTTTGATTGCAGACATCGTTTTGATGGTAAATTTGGCCATGATTATCGGTATATCGGCGTTCTTGGGGGCAACATTGACGTTGCCAGGTATCGCAGGTATCGTGTTGACGCTGGGTATGGCGGTGGACGCGAATATATTACCGTTTGAACGTATTCGTGATGAAATCCGCGAAGGTGTGCCGTCACTGCGTGCGGTTGAACTGGGATTTCATCGTTCAACAAAAACCGTTATGGACGGAAACCTGACCAATTTGATTTGCAGTTTGATTCTGTTCCAATTTGGCGCAGGACCAATTCGTGGGTTCGCGGTCACGCTGTCTATTGGTGTGATAACAACGTTGTTCACGTGTCTGTTGCTGTCCAAGGTTATGATTGACTGGTACATGGGCGGCAAGAACAAGAAAATCGGTTATGTTAAAAATAAATAAGGAATTGATATTATGAAACTGCATTTTATGAAATATCGGAAACTGTCGTACTGGGTTTCTGGGATTTTGGTTGCATTGTCAATTGTGTCGTTGTTGACGCATGGATTGAATTACGGCATTGACTTTGCTGGTGGTATATCTATGGAGGTAAAACCCATTGAAGCCAACTATACGATTGACAAGATGCGCAGTGACCTGTCGGCATTCAGCCCAGAATTGCAATCTGTGGACAATGATTCCATCTTGATTCGCGTTGGCCTGCCCAAGGGGGCAACCGATGCGCAACAAAATACGCGTGTTGCTGAAATTAAACAGATTCTGGGTGACAAGGTACAATATTCCCAGGTGCAAATCGTTGGACCAAAAATTGGTGGCGAATTGGTGCGTGGCGGTATCTTGGCGATTCTGGTATCGTTTGTGTTGATGAGTGTGTACATCTGGATTCGTTATCGCGGTGGATATGCGGTTGGTTCATTTGTATCGCTGGTTTTGGACTTTGTTTTGATGTTTGGATTCTTTTCTGTGACGGGTTTGGAATTTAACCAGACGTCCATTGCGGTTATCTTGATGGGTATTGGTTATTCCATCAATGACAAGGTTGTGAACTATGACCGTATTGATGAAAACATCAAAAAATATCACAAAATGCCGATGTCGGACCTGATTGACCTGTCGGTGAACGAAATGCTGCACAGAACAGTTATGACCAGTGTGTCAACAATATTGGCAATGGTCGGTTTGTATTTCTGGGGTGGGGTGATGTTGCAAGAATTTGCGATTGCGATGACATTCTCGGTCGTGATGGGAACATTGACCAGTATTTATATTTCAAACGTAATTCTGTATCACTTTAATTTACGCGATACGAAATATTGATACATTTCGGCGCGCCGTCAGAACCAGCGGAGAGTAGGGGGCATAATATGAAATTAAAAAAAATATTTTTAATGTTGTGTTTTTGTCTGGCGGCGCAGCCTGGGTATTGTGACAGCCTGTTTTTTGAAGACGAACCGATTCAAGACGGTATTTCTGTTTTTGAAACGTCAAAAACGTTTGCCGATATATATGAAAAACTGGACGGGGTAAAGTGGGGCGGAAAAAGCATAAATGTCGCGATTGAAAGTTTGGAAAATCTGAATAAAAACGCGCATATTGCCGCCACTGATGAACGCATTGTTTTGGTGTGGGGTGATGATATTATCGCAAATTATCCACGCCCCCAGGCCGGTGATTGGAACGGTTTTGGTGAAATAACAACGGCACTGATGTTAAAATTGCGCGCAAACGATTCTGAATTACGTCGCGCCAGTCCGTCTGAAATGTACCAGATGGTTGTGGACAGTTTAATGCGTGGCATTGACGAACAGGGCCGATATATTTATTCGCGTTCGGCCGAAATTACCGAAGATGGCCGAATCTTGACCAGTGTTGGTCTGACTGGGGTGCGGGACGAACGTGGAAATTGGCGCGTTCATGGTGTGTTCAAGGGTGCGCCGGCTGATGTTGCCGGAATTCGCGCCGGTGATTTAATTTCTGAAATAAATGGCCAGCCAGTTGCCGATATGTCAGACGAAGATTTGGAATCTGTATTGGCAGGATTTAATTCTGGCACGTCCAAGGTGCGATTGCTGTCGCCGTCGGGGGCGCGTGATGTTGTGTTGCGTCGTGCGACAATTATTTTGGCCGATGCAGATATTGTGCATCGCGCGGCGGCGGATAAAAATTCTGGCGACATTCTGGAAATTGTGGTGCATCGTGTTTCTGGAAATGCGGCCTCTATTGTGAACGAGGCATTGGCAAAGTATCCAAACATTGGTGGAATCGTATTAGACTTGCGCGCGGCGTCTGGCGATGACGAGGTTGCAGCCGCAAAACTGGCTGGGTTGTTTATTGGGGCGCGTCCTGTGATGCGTATCCAGGAAACCGCCGCCGAACAGGTAGAGGTTGTCCCGGGTGGCACGGCATTGACCAGTGCGCCAGTTGTCGTTTTAATGTCAAATCAAACGCGTGGCACGGCCGAGGCACTGGCCGCGGCGTTCTATGAATACGGGCGTGGGGTTCTGGTTGGAACGCCAACGGCCGGTAATGCGCGTATTGCAACGCGACTGGAATTAAAAGACGGGGGCGCGTTGGAATTGTTGAATAAATCAATTCAAACTGGCACTGGGCGTGATATTGATGGACGTGGGGTATTCCCGATTGTGTGTTTGTCTAATATTCGCAGCACGACGCAACAAAACGCGTTTTTTGTAAATGTGTTAAATAATGATTTTGATGCGCGTGATTTTAATCGTGCAGAAAATATCAATGTTGATGATGTTCGTCGTGGCTGTCCGGTTATTACCAGTGGCACAGACGAAGATATGGTTGCGGCGGCGGTTTCGGCCAAAATATTGACCGATAAAACTGTTTATAACCGATTGATTGCCGAAGAATAAGGATTTTACAAGGGGCGGATAATGTTTTTATCAACAAATAATAAAATTAAATGGAAATTGTTGGGAATTGCGACGGCGGTTGTTGCAGTGACTGTGGCGTTGGGAATTGCGTGGTTTGATAAACCGCTGTATTTATTTATGCGTCATTTTGACTGTGCGGCGTGGGGTTGGTTTGATAAAATTTTTGATGCAAAAATGTGGGTTGGTGCATCGTTTGTTTTGATGTGCGCGTTTTATGGCAAAAAGATTGTTCAATCAAAGCCTTGCTTGGTAAATTCACAAAACAAGTTTAGTATATTCGCATTTTTTCGTGATTTTATAGTAAAAACAAAGAATAGTTATGCGTTTTTTGTATTTTGCTCGGTCTTGTCGGCGTCAATCCTGGCCAAGGTGTTAAAGGTTCTGATTGGGCGCGCACGTCCGATATTTTTTGAAGCATTAGATATGACGGGATTTTTCCCATTTTCGTATGAATGGGCGTTTAATTCAATGCCGTCTGGGCATACGGTTGCGACGTTTGCCGGGTTGGTTATGTTGGGAATGTTGGCACCACGCGCGAAATGGTTCACGTGGACACTGGCGATTATTGTTGGGGCGTCACGGGTGGCGTATGGCGCGCATTGGCCCACAGATGTTATCTTGGGGGCGTTTATCGGTATGGTAATGGCTGATTTTGCCAAGGCAATCTTGAAACGTTATCAAGCGAAATTTGAATAAAAAACGCGCCATTTGGCGCGTTTTTTTTACCTTTTTTATTTATTTTATGATAAAATGCCAAGTATGGAAGGACAATCAAAATTTTTACCAGAACGCGTCACCGGCGCGTTAAAGAGTTTGGCGCGTCGCATCGCAGGTATTGCGGTTGTGGCATTGGGTGTGTGGGCGATATTTGCGCTGTTGTTTTTGAACCCATATCTGGACGGTTTTGCCACGGCCAGCACGCTGGGGACGCAATCGGTGATGGGAAATGTCGCGGCGTTTTTGCGCTATGCGATTGGGACGGTGCCGGCACTGTTTTTATTGCTGTGTATTGTGCGCGCAGGCTGTGTGCGCGTGGCAAATTGGGACGAACAAAATGCGCCTGAATATAATATGGTGCGGATATTTGTTGCGTTGTGTTTGGGGGTGGCGGCGTTCGGGTTGATTTTCCCGCGTGGGGCGTTTGGCGGATTGGCCGGGGCGATTGTTGCCAGTGACTTGGGCGCGCTGATTGGTGGCTGGAAAATACTGGTTGGGATTGTGGCGTTGGCCGGATTTTTGTTGTTGGGTGGAATGATTTTGCATATTCGTTGGTCACACGTTCGCGCAACATTGCGCACGGTGCGTCGCACGGTTGGCTGGATTATGACGGCGTTTCATCTGGTGCGACCGGCCGTGGCCGATGACGATGTGGCCGATGATGATTCAGATACAGACGGGGATACCGACGAACAAGAATACGCAGACGAAGACAGCGATGTGCCAGATGAAAAGCCTGTGCGCGCGGCGCGTGCCAGTCGCAACGTGGCGAAAAAGCCGTCGCGTCACGCAACATCTGGACGCGCAGACGCCACCCATCAATATGAATTGCCAGACCCAGCGTTCGTAGAAAAATCAAATTTTGGTAAAAATGTTGTGACGCCTGATTTAAAGCGAAATGCCGCCGCGATGGAGGTTCACTTTGCCGAATACGGTGTCCACGGCAAGGTGGTTGGTATTCGTCCGGGGCCGATTGTCACACTGTATGAATTTATGCCAGACAGCGGAACGCGTATGGTTGATGTTAGCAAGACGGTCAAGGATATGACACGTGCGATGGCAACAGAAAACATACGTATTGCACATATCCCAGGAACCCAGTTGATTGGTGTTGAAATGGTGAATCTGAAACGCCAGATGGTGCGTTTCCGTGGACTGATTGATAATGATACTTTCCGGACGTCAAAGTATAAAATACCGTTGGCGTTGGGTGTGGATATTGGCGGAAATCCGATGTATTTTGATTTGGCAAAGATGCCACACGTATTGATTGCTGGGCGTACGGGGTCTGGAAAATCTGTGTTTGTGCAATCAATTATTATGTCTATTTTATATCGCTATACGCCGGACAAGTGCAAATTGATGATAGTTGACCCAAAGGGTGTTGACTTTACGTTGTGGGACGATATTCCGCATTTGGTCACGCCTGTGATGAAGGACGCGAACGAGGCTGTAAATGGTCTGAAATGGTCTGTGCGCGAAATGGACGAACGGTACAAACGTCTGCAAATGTTGGGCGTTCAAAATATCGTTGGGTATAACGAAGCCGTCGCCAAGAAACGTGCCGCCGGGGAAAAATTGACGCGCCAGGTTCCAGTTGGTACAGACGAAGAAACAGGGGAAATGCTGTTTGAAACACAAGAAGTGGATTTGTCGGATATGCCATATCTGGTCATCATTGTGGACGAGGTGGCAGACCTGATGACGGTTGCGCGCAAAGACGTTGAATTGTGTCTGCAACGTATTGCGCAAAAGGCGCGCGCGGCCGGTATCCACCTGGTTATGGCGACCCAGCGTCCAGACGCAACGACAATCACTGGGGTTATCAAGGCGAATTTCCCAATGCGTATTTCGTTCCAGGCGCGCAGTAATATTGACTCTATGACAACGCTGGGGGAAAAGGGTGCAGAAAACCTGTTGGCGTGTGGCGATATGCTGTTCAGCGAGGCTGGGCGCGCACCGGTTCGTATTCACGGCGCGTTTATTGAAAATACCGAAATCAATCGTGTGGCGGATTTCTTGCGTAGCCAGGGCGCGCCAGAATATGTCGCCGGTATCACAGATTCCACAGATGACAGTGGCGCGCCTGGGATTCCAGGGGTGGCACCATCGCGTGGCGAGAAAGATGCGGATTTATATTCCCAGGCCAAGGAATGCGTCCTGCGCGATAAAAAACCAACGATTTCGTATATTCAGCGCAGATTGCAAATCGGATATAACAAGGCCGCCGGGTTTATGGAACGTATGGAACAAGAGGGTATTGTCAGCCCCCCAGACGCCAATAATAAACGACATATTTTATAGTAAAAAATGCCGGCATTTGCCGGTGTTTTTTATGCTTTTTTATATATGCGTTTTGTGATATAATTTACGTAATTAAAAAGGAGTTTTTTTATGAAAAAGCAAATGTCTTTGTTTATTTGGGCGGTTGCAATGCTGGGGATGAGTCCCGTTTTGGCGGCAACAAACACAGGTGCGCGTGCAGCGTCCAGTGTTGATTTTTCAAACCAGCCGGCATCGCGCGCACGTACAAATGTGAATTATCAAAAATATCAGACACGGACAACAACGCGGACATACGACGCCAATGCGGCCAAGAATACTTATTATACCCAGCCACAGAATCGCAGTGCGCTGTATAAACAGTATGACGCAGGTCGCACAACAACAAAAACAACAACGGTTCGCACATCGCGCGCGGATACATATCGCAGTGAATTAAAGCGTAAATATTTCTTGGCGCATCCATTCTTTCAGCCACTGGGGGGCAAGTTTGGTTCTATAACTGATTTGTCATACGGTATGAATTCATACGATATTAAACTGACGCCGTTGTCGGGTTATGCAATTTCTGACAGCAAGGCAAAATGGGACGGCAAACAGTTTTCTATCAAAGAAGATTTCAGTTATGGTATTACCGACCGTATCGCAATCTTGGGTATGTTGCAGTATGACTTTGCAAAATATAAATTTGATTGGTCAACTGCGCCAGATGACAAAATGGACAACAATGATTTGAATCTGTTTGGACTGGGCGCACAGTGGCGTTTTGTTGACAATGAAAAATGGATTGCAACCGCGTCTGCGTATTACCAGCACCAGAAAGATATTTCAAATAATTTCATTCTGGATTTAAAGGCTGGATACAAGGTTGCATCGTCAACAATTTATGGTTTGGTGCGCGGTTGGTATGTTGACCTGGACGGGAATTCATACGGC
>URSG01000013.1 GCA_900550565.1 uncultured Rickettsiales bacterium
TTTTTTATTATTGTGGATTAAAATCGGCCGATTAGGGTCAGGCCCCGGAATGACACATACGAAAACGTCCGCAACGGTGTGACGATACAAGAAACAGTCAATGACGTGGCCCGATAACACCGACACCCCGGCACTGCGCGCCACCCCGGCTTCCCAGAGGGGAACGCGGTCCGCGACGGTATGACACAGGGGATTTTTACAAAATCCCACTACACTTTCTCACTCTGTCACTTTATCACTATATCACTATATCACTATATCACTTTCTCACTCTATCACTTTCTCACTCTGTCACTAAAAAAACCGCCTGGGTGGGCGGTTTTTTTTGGACACCATAAACATAACCATAAATAAATTACTCTTGGCACGCACCATACGATACGGCAACCGGATAGTTTTCTATGCACACACTGCCCGATGGGGTGCACGCCGCCTTAATCAACTTTATCGTTGGGGCGCCGGCCGGTTGATAGTTCACCTGGGCCGCGGCACACTGTTTCAAATCGGTCAATGTTCCGCACGCCGAACGCCACGTCGCGCAATCAACCACGTTCGCCGTTGGTGCAACCGTATCTGGCAGGTGCAGATTCCATTTCACATAGAAATCTTTCAGCGAGCCGATTGAATACGATTTACCAAAACTAACCTGTTCCAGACCATCGCCAACCCGACAGTTGATGTTGCTGCGTTCAACAAATGCCGTGATTGCCGTCGCCAAGCCACCTGTTCCGGCACCAACACCGGCACCAATAGCCACACTTTTCGCCATATTAGACTTTTCGCCGTTCAGTATTTCCAAATCGTCCAACACGCGCCCCAGGCGATTGGCGTCCAGGCGAATATCTGGTTCAGGCATACAACCCGTTTCCGCTTTATCACAATAAAACATCCCGCCGTCTCGTTTCGCGATGTTTATCGGTTTGAACGTGCATTTACCAGTCAGTTCTTCTTTACTTTTTACAAGGACGTCAAAATTACCACGATTTTTGCTATTTTCATCTATATACCCTTCTGACGTCAACTGGTTAATACACGCTGGCGTTCCTGTTTCGCAATGTGCGGCCAAGAAGTCAGCACACTGTTGCACATTCTTACCCCTACACTTTGGAAAAACTTCATTGATAATCGTCTGCAAACTCGCATCTCTTTGCGCGTCCGTCGATATCCAATGGATCGTCAAGGACCAAGTGTTTTTCGTTGACACACTGCTGACATTGGCGCATTCGTCCAGTGCCGATATCAACTGGGGGTACATTGTCGCCAGGGCAACGATATTTTCGCATTGTTTGCGATCCAGTTTTTTAAAATTACTTTCAATTTCGTTGCCGTCATCCAGGTATTCGTTCAAGATTGCAATCTTGCCCGACGCCTTTAACTGTTCGCCCAGTTTTTTCACCTGGCCTTCATTGCTGCAATCAAAATTGCGCGCACCGTGTCCTGCGATTGCACCAATACCGGCACCAACCAATGTTCCGCCACCGATACCAACAACGGCCGCGGTGCTGGTCTGGTTCATCAATGAAAATCCAAACAGGTCTTTGTTGCACGTAAATGTGTCGCCGGCCTGTTTCCAGGTTTCGGCCATCTTGTCGTCGCCGGCTGCGCCAAACAACCAACTGTTTTTAATCTGGCTGTCTTTGTTATAGGCGGCAACACGCAACCAACAATCCGCCGTCGCGGCGTCCCAACGTGCATAGTGACCACGCTGGCCATCAACGCCCGGATTATTATCGTTCACCTGGACGCCCTGGGGGTTGCTTTTCACCAAAACATTTCCCTGTTGCTTGTTATACGCGCCGGTGCGTTTGTTGTATTCGGCCGTCACGTTGCCACTGTTTGCAACCGCATTAAATGACGACCCATACGTATTTTTATCCAACAGACGACATGTGTTTTCCGCCTGGTTCGGGGTCAGCCCCGTCTTGCGCAAAACAAAGTTATAGTATTCCGGCTGAATCCGACGCGAGTTAAAGTCCAACCACACGTCCGCAGATGTGCGATAAATATTTTTGCAATCACGACGCACTGTGCTGATGCACTTTTCCACCTGGACCGTGCACAGCCCCATACCGTTGACGATTGCGTTGCGCAAATCTTCGTTAAACAAATCGTTCAGACCGCCCGGCAACGCGCCCCCATTGACACAGGACAAAATATCCGTCATACAATTTTCAACCGTGTATGTTGAATTTTTAACGCCACCGTCTGGGCATTCTGGGGTTGGTTCTGGATCCGGCTTTGGGTCGTCCGGTTTTGGGTCGTCTGGCTTTGGATCCGGGGTCGGATTTGGCGTTTCAGACGGCAAATTAGGCGACATATTCCCCACAGAATTTATTGGCAATGTCGGCATAGACGGCATACGTTCCACCGCAGCATTCGCATTCACAGACGAGCGAACGTTTGCATACGACGCGCGCCCTGTGGCGGCGTCCGCCCCAGAAACCGTGGCAATCAGCCCCATCAACGCACCCGATATACCAAACATTTTCAGTAAATTCCGCATAAAAATCTCCTACTTTTATCCCCATTATTATGCCATAAAAAAGCCCTAAAAAAAAGTTATTTTTAGACAAAAACATCATTTGATTATAACCTTGACAAAAACATAATGTTGTCTATAATATCAATATGCAAAAAATTACAGACTTTATAAAAACCCAGCGTCACATTATCACGTGGACAATCACATACGTGTTTATAATGTGGGCCATATTGCGCGGTCTGTTTAATTTCAATATATTTTCGCCGGTGCATTGGTCATATTTGTTGCATTTGCACCTGCGTGGATTCGCAGGCCTGGTATTCGGGCTTTTAATTCTGGCGGCGTTGCCGATGTATATCGCAACAACGACACTGATCGCGCGCAATGGCGCACCGTTGTTCAAGGTGCCTGTTCCAAAATTCTTGGTGCGTGCGTTTTCTGGTGCGCCCGTTGCGCAACCCGAAAACGACGACGCCGCGTCCACAACCGACGACACAGACACGCCGGCCGACAAACCATTGCCGGATAATCTGCCGACTGAATTGCGCAGTGCATTTTTGCGCGCACGCGAACGCGTTGGAAACGAACAGTTTTCATCGTTTGATGTTCGCATTACCGACGCAACCCCTGTCCCGGCCGCCGCCCCAAAAACCACGGATACTATGGGCGACCTGCCCTTGCCCAGCGATTTTGACGACGTCAGCAATTTCAGCGATTTCGCCGGCGACACCATACCCCAGGATTTTGACACACCGCCTGCAACGCCGGGCATATCCGTTCCTGTATTCAAGGACATATCGTTTGACGGATTTGATGACGACACCGTCATTGAAATACCAAACACCACCGGCGAAACAATCCCAGACGTCGCGCCCGTGGCAACCGAACCCAAAACAGACCACGCCACATCTGTGACTGATTTTCTGGGGGCGCACAATATCCCCATCGTCGCAACCGACAACGATGTCGTTGTCACCAACAAATACGCAATTGCAACACACGACGACCCCAGTTTCTGGGTTGCCGACGCAGACACCTGGTTCGCCACCGGCCGTCAAAAGCCGTCACCTGTTGCCGCCGCAATCCGGGTTGCCACTGCGCATAATGTGACGCCTGTTTTGTATTTGGCGTGTGACAAGATTATGAACATCGCCACCCGTCGCAGTGACTGGGAAAAATCCGGCGTTATCATTACAAGTGATTTAGGAATTTTGTTATAAAAAACGCCCAAACGGGCGTTTTTTTTACTAGAACTGGGTATCCGTGCAGGTTTCTTTTGAATCTTCCCAAGATTTACAATATTTACTGCCGAACAGCGGACTGCCTGTTTTGCCACATTTTTGTGCGCGAACGCATTTATGGCAATTCAATGTTTCCCAATCAAACGTGGACGTGATTGTTTCTTTGTAGTTCCACTGGTTTAACTGTTTTGAACCAATCAGTTCGCCACGGCCACCACCGTCGGCACCATTGGCACCACCACCGATATTACCGGTCAAACCAATACCTGCGGTCAAAACACCTGCACCAGCAACGATGGCCGCCTTAGATATAGCGGCGCCGGCAATTGTCACTGACGCCCCACCAGTGAACGGTATCGCGACCGCAGCACCAACCAACGCCGTTGCCGCCATTATTTTGCCAAACGCACCTTTTGGTGGATTTGGGGACTTTGGCAATGACGATGCGTCTGCAAACGTCACACAGGCCACACGCGCAATTTCACGACGCGCGTCCAGTGCATTTTTACCCTGGATTTCCGCCATACGTTCACCCAACGTCGCATAATCTTTCAGCATTTGGGTATTTAATTTGTCATATTTCGCATAGTAATTATCCTTGGCCACCTTTAATGCGTGCGTTGCAATAATCATACGCATTTGTTTGGTCAGACCCGGAAAACGCGCATTATCGCTGGATCTGCTGCTGATACGGTCGCGAACTTCACGATTACTGCGTTTCATACCCTGGACCTCGCGTCCGGTCATACAGTATTGCACGGTTGGGTCCGCCTCTATTGCATTGATTGCGACATCAATGTTTTTCTGCAACACCGCCAATTCAGATTTTACCTTTTCCTTTTGCGCGTCAGACATAGAACTGCCGTCTATTTTTTTCAGGTATTCATCAACGCTGGACACTTTGCCGTTTTCATCAATATCAACACTTTCCCAGTATATCGTTCCGTCCAGAACGCCTGCAAACGGGGTGACCGGCCCCAGTTCTGCACTGGTTGAACCATCAACACGCCCCAATTCAGAATCTTGAATCTGGGATATGTCGGTGCGACATTTAGAATAATTTATATCCAATGAATTATCCGAACTGGAATATTCACAAATCTTGTATTCCAATGAACGCGCGCCGATATTGTCATCGGTTGTTAAACCGTTGCAATCTTCGGTATCGCCACAGACCTTTATCATTGCGGCATTGGCGGCATTTTGACACTGAACCAGCATACTGTTATCAATGTTTAACATAATACCCTGGACCATATCGGCCAACTGGTCATAGACTGCATCGCCACGAATTTCGTTTTCGCCATAAACCTGTTGACAGCCAACCAACTTGTCATACGGGCACATACGTATAATCGTATCTGTGTCCAATCCGACGCATTGTGTATAATCCTTGCCACATCTGTCATCAGATTGCAGACAGGACTTGACTTCCTGGGTACAGGAATCAACACGCATAGACGCCAACCGCGCGACAACGAAACCCCAAATCTGTGATTCTGCGGCCTTGGCCGATGATGATGCGTCAATACCGCACGCGTTCAGCGGAATCTTGCACAGACTAAGGACAGTATCTGGTCTGGTTAAACAAAGGTCATACGAACCATCTGGGTCATTTGGGTCAATGGTGTCTTTACATGCCTTTTGAAAACACGACGATATAGAAGAGATGCACGATTGTCTGGCGTTGTCTTCTGCGATAAGTTCAGCCGATTTAATCTGGGGCGCAACCTCGCGCAAAAAGGTGTCCCAAACCTGGTCTGCAACGGCAACGCATTGTTTCGTGACGTTTTCACACAACGGCTTTTTTGAAACCAGCGCGTCATACGTTGACGTTGAAATTTCAATCGTTGTTGTTGCGCCAACGATTGAATACGTTTTGTTTTTACTGCGACGGCTTTTATTGATATTGGTATTATCAGACGCCACAACCGATGCGCATTTTGAAAAATCGTCGCCACAACCGCCGGTTGTAATCATACAGTTTTTAAATTCAACCGCGCATTGCCCCAGGTCGTATTTGTTGGCCGTGCGATATTGTTCCAGTGCCGCCTCGCGCAGGGCCTTTTCCGCCGTTGACAACTTATTTACACTGGCATTTTTCTGTTGCTTTAAACTGTTTTCGTATGCGGCACAATCAGACTTTACCCGTTGCGAATACATCATCTGCAACATAGAAATTTCACCGGCACATTCAGGTATTTGTGCCGCGCAAATCTGGTGCGATGCGCGACGCAACGCGTCACCTGTTTTGCCGTCTATGCTGACACCATCTTCGTCCGCCCATATATCGTCGTCACTGTTAAAATCGGCCGACGTATCCCACATCGTCAAATCCAGTGATTTACGCGTACTCTTTTTATCATTGTCCCCACGCAAATCAGCCGCCACCGCATTTGCCGCCGAAATCGCCGCATCGGCGTCCGCGCCCATTTCAATTCGTTCAACGCCCGTGGTTGCCATCTGGTATGATTGCTGGTCTAACTTCTCTATCTCGGCCAGGACAGAATCCAGTTCTGCGTTTTTATCACTGCACAAACAACGTCCACCGTTGGCGTTATCAATCATACAAAATGAATCCATACAGCCATCATATTTTTGCTGGCACGCCTCGCTAACGACAACATTTTTGGTGGCCGACACAACCTTGGTCCCAGTGCCGATAACTTTCTGTGTGACGCCGGCACGCGCAACAACCCCCTGGCCAGACGCCTGGGGCGTGGCACTGCGCGATACGATTGTGCGCCCGGATGTCGCACTGCGCGCCGACGCCACCTGGGACGCAGTATTTACATTACGGGGCGTTGCACTGCGCGCCGTCGCCGCCTGGGACGCGCCAGAATTCGCTGCATTTTGACCACGCCGTTGAATCGGGGCGGCAGCATCTGCGGCAGTCAAAAATCCAGCAATCAACATAGAAAAAACAGCAAACTTTTTCATATTATGAACCCTTCCTAGTCATCTGATTTTATCATAAAAACCGGCCCAATAAAAGCATCTTTTTATATATTCCTATTTGCGGACTTGACGTTTTTTATTTTTGTGCTATTTCTGATAAGAACAATACCCAGGAAACACAATTATGGAAAACTTTTATATTCCTGCATACACCGTGACAAACGAAGATTGGCGTTGGGCGCGCGAAATAACACGTGATGCAACATCTGTGCTGACCGTCGCCGGCAGTGGCGACCAGGCCCTGACCTATCGTTTGACCGGGGCAAAAACAGTTGACACATACGACATCACAAAATGCGCCGGCATATTGCAAGAAATAAAAACCGCCGCAATTCCAATTATGTCACGTCCAGAATATTACCAGTTATTACGCGAATTACGTCGCTGCACAAACGCGCTGAATTTGGCCAGTATGGAACGCGTTATTCCACGTATGCGCCCCCAGACGATTGACTTGATGCGCGACAAAATCGGCGCAATCGCGTTCAATCGCGGTTCACGCGTTGATGCGTTTCCTGAAAACTTGTTCACAGACGACGAATATAAACGCCTGCAACAAATAATCACAGGGCCGTTCAAGTTTTTGAATTGCGACATCGCCAATTTGCGACATCACACGACGCAACAATACGATTTAATTGATATATCAAACATATTTGACTATGGCTATGAACGTCCAGCGCAAATCAAAATATTGACCCAGTTGGCCCAATGTCTGGCACCCCAGGGTCGGATTATTTCAATGCCACAATCAAATAATTTTTCGTATGATAAATTTAAAATTGAATTGGAAAACGGAAACGTCCTGGCGCACGAAAAAAGTGTGTATAAAACCTGTTTTGACCGAATGAATATATTCCAGCGCACACGATAAAAAACGCCCCGATTGGGGCGTTTTTCAAAATAAAATTATATCTGGACGTCGCAATGCGCCCATAAAATTTTATTTACCGGTTGCACGGCGTTTCACTGCAACAGTTTTTGTTGCGCCTGACGCTTTTGCAGCCTTTGGGGCATCTTTGGCCACCTTGACAGATGGTTTTTCCGCCTTTTCTTTTGTGGCGGCTGGTGCCTGGGCAGCGGCTTCGTCAGCGGCGGCCGGTTTTACAACCTTTTTCGCGTTAACATCACGGTCAACCAATTCAATAATCGCCATCGGCGCAGCATCACCATAACGGAAACCGGCCTTTAATACGCGGGTATATCCACCCGGGCGTTTTGCATAGCGTGGGCCCAAAACTGTGAACAATTTTTTCACTGTGGCCGATGAATTGTTGCCCAATTCAGACGCTGTCAAACGACGATTGGCAACTGTGTCAACCTTGGCGCGAGTAATCAGTTTTTCAACAACGCTGCGCAAATCTTTTGCCTTGGGCAATGTTGTTTTGATTTGTTCTTTTTCAATCAAGTTTTTCGCCAAGCCAACCATCAGTGCTTTGCGTGCGTTTGTGTCGCGATTAAATGTGCGACCTGCTTTTGCGTGTCTCATCAGATTACTCCTTTGTATTTTTGTTTCTGCCCCAGACCATCTGGGGATTTTATTGAGACGCCACACCCTGATTCACACCAGCAGTGTGGGATTTAATATGCCAGGAAAATTATTCAATCCCAGCATATCTAGAAAATAAATTATGTGAGATTATTGGAGGCGATTGACGGTTCGCAGTGTAGTCGCCCTACATAAGAACCGGCAATCGCGACAAGAGTCCACAGAATTTATTTCAGAAAATTATCAGAACATACCAGATGGTGCTGTTTAGTGGTGTCGTAGTGTAGTTGTCCTACATAAGACACCATCTAAACGCACCAGATGGCGTGCTATGGTAATTTTATTTGTACGGGTCCTCGTACTTCTTGGCCAACTCTGCAATATTTTCTGGTGGCCAACCCGGTACTTCCATACCCAGACCCAGACCCATAGCCTCTAACTGAACCTTGATTTCATTCAGTGATTTGCGGCCAAAGTTCGGGGTTTTCAACATATCGGCTTCGGTCTTTTGAACCAATTCGCCCAACCAGTTGATTTTATCGTTCTTTAAGCAGTTGTTTGCACGAACAGACAATTCCAATTCATCAACGTGCTTTAACAATTTCGGATCAAACGGCAATGCGTCCTTGGCCTTTTCTTCTTCGGTCGGAGCATTGATTTGCGCCGGATCTTCAAAATTGATAAAGACAACCAACTGGTCTGTCAAAATACGCGCCGCAAATGCGATTGCATCTTCGGGCGAAACAGCACCGTTAGTTTTGACGGTCATTTCCAATTTGTCATAGTCTGTTGACTGGCCAACACGGGTTTCCGATACAGCCGTCGCAACGTTCAAAATTGGCGAGAAAATTGAATCAACAGGAATCACACCCAATGGCAAACCATCTGCGTGTGCAGACGCCGGCACATAACCACGGCCAGTTGCCAATGTGATTTCCATATCCAAATTCGCGTTTTTATCCAGTGTGCAGATTTCCGCGTCTTTGTTCATAACCTCTACACTGCCAGATGTTTCAATCATACCTGCGGTCACAACAGCCGGCCCCTTAACTTTCAGGGTTGCCTTGTGCTGACCTTCTGTCAATGCTTTGAAATAAACACCTTTCAGGTTCAAGATAATATCTGTGATATCTTCGCGGACACCTTGCAGGCTGGAAAATTCGTGTTGCACACCGTCAATCTTGATATAGATTGGCGCGCAACCCTGCAATGACGACAACAATACGCGACGCAACGCCGTACCCAATGTCAGTCCAAATCCCTTTTCCAATGGTTCAGCAACCAGTTTTGCTAAATTTGGGTTATGTTCATCAACCGTGATATTCAGCTTTTTCGGCTTTATCAGGGTCATCCAGTTCTTTTCAATCATACCGTTTTTCCTTTGGGCTTAGTTTATTATTTTCACCGTTCGGTTGCGCAAATTTTTTTTCGCGCGTGCGTATTCTATACCCAGCCCCCATAAAAGTCAAATAAATATTAGAAACACACGATATTTTTGCCCCCTGGCGTCATATCAAAAAAGTTGACAATCAAGAATTATTGTCCTATGATTACAGCACAAAAATAACCAAGGATTTTAACTATGAAAAAAATTGCTGTATTTTGTTTGCTGACGGCGTCATTGACGGCCGGCGCATACGCATGTCCGTGTCGCGAAACAACAACCGAAACAACGTATGAATCAATTCAAATAAGCACTGTTGAAATTTCAGACGACGCGTATGTTTCCGAACAGAAACCGGCACGCATTGCCGCGCCTTGTCGCGTTCGTTCATCTATTGACCTGGCGTCACGCGCACGTAATTGCAACGCTGGCGTGGCACTGCGCCCGGTTCGCGTAAAAAAATATACCGAGGTCATAGACCATTACCAAGAATATCAACCCGTTGTGCAATACGTTCCATCTGGCACACACACAACACGACGTGTGATTGAATATTAAAAAAAAACGCCCGTCGGGCGTTTTTTATTTCCACGCATCTGGAATATCGGCATAGTCTGATAATTTTGTGTCTTCTGTGTACATGTGCATTACGTGCGTTGCCTGGGCGTTTGAAAACTGTTCATACAACGGCACACCATCAGGATTTCGCGCCGACGGCCCGGTTAAATTACGACAACGATAGAACGTTGTGTCAAACATATGCTGTGCCAATGGCCCAGATATATTGCCGAACAACCCGACCGGGATTTCCCCAGACAACCCGTATCCGTTATAGAACGTCCCCAGGTACATATCGTTGGCCGGCGCACCAGAAATTCCTGAAAATAATCCCGGTTGAATTTTTGAAAACTTGCTGCTGCTGGCAAATGTATAGCGGAACATATACGGCGCCGGCGCACCCACAATCCCAGAAAACAACGTCCCTGGAATTTCACCGCGCAAATTCAGACAGTTTGCAAACGTGGACCGAAACATACTTTCTGCGGGCGCACCCTGGATTCCGGCAAACAATTCTGGGGGAATCGTCCCCGTCAGCCCAATGCAATGATTGAATAAATCTTGAAACATTCCCTTGACCGGTGCGCCAACCAGACCCGAAAACAACTCGCCCGGGATTTCACCTTTCAGATTTGTGCATTCGTGAAACAGTCTGTAAAATACAGGCATATCCGTGCCGACGCTGGGGAATATACGTCCCAAACTGCCTGAAATTTTTGCCAGATTTTTATTAGACTCAAATGAAATCGCGTTATTCTTGCCATTGGGCGCAGCGTATGCAGTTGCAACCCCACCAATACGAACCTCGTACGCCCCAGGCGTGGCATATTGATGCGTCAGCGTCCTGGCACTGGTGTTATATTTTGCGATTTTTTCCGCCGTGCCGTCACCCCAATCCACAGAAAATTTGCCGGCCGCATTTATCACAAAACTGAACGCGGTCGTATCACTGGTCGTCGTCGCAGTAAAATGATATTTAGACGACACAATCAACGTGCGCACCGCCTGGATTGTGACATTTGTATTGGCCGCATAATCCGTCGCATATTGGGTTTGACGATATTGTGTGCTGGTCCCCAGGCGACTGTTTGCGGCATCAACCGCCGTCAGCAAATATCGCATATTTGCCGCCACCAACGGATTTTTTAGTTCTGGGTTATATGGGACACGAACGCCCCACTCGTGCTGAATCAAATCATGGATATATTTAACATTGACAATCGGCGCACCACCAACGACACTGCCTGTTTCTGCGAACACAGAAACATTTGTGAACAATATACACAATGCAGACAAAATGGTCACAAATATGCGACGCATACTACTCCGTCTCCGTTATTGTTTGAACTGTGGGCAGCGGTTGGTCCGGGACAATAAATTCGCCAGACACCGTGTATTTTCCAGCCAGTGTTTGATTGGCACTGTCGCGAACATCAACACGATATGTTAAATTATCATACACACTTTTTGCACTGGGGTATTGTGCCGTCGTAGATGCTTCGTCCAACGTATCAGTTTTATTACTCAACGATTCTTTGACATCAGATATTTTTACAACATATTCTTTGGACGCAATATTAGCATACGCGCCATCATTGCAAAACGATGCACCTAACAGCAGCGACAAAATCACTAATATTTGTTTCACTCTTTCCCCAATTTACCGCTAAAAATCGTATGTTGCAATAAACCCTTGGCGATATTATACATATTGCGAAAATCTACATCAAGCCTATTCGTATGACGCTTTTCTTTTTTTCATAGCAACAAACAATTCAAACAAAAAACCGTCCCGAACGGGACGGTTCAAAATTAAAGAGAACGGTATAGATGTGTGCCGTGTGGCGAGTGCAGTGTACAAATGCTACATAAACGAGCCACACCGCGCACAGACATACCGTTATATTTAATTTAGACGCGGCGCACTTTCTTTGGACGGCAACCATTATGTGGAATACGCGTCGTGTCTGTGATGGACTGAACAACCAAGCCCGCATTTGCCAAACCGCGAACAGCAGATTCACGACCCTGACCAATGCCACGCATCAAAACGTCAACTGTTTTCATACCCATTTCTGCAACTTTCTTGCCAACTGCGTCTGCGACGACGGTCGCTGCATACGGTGTGGACTTTTTTGCGCCCTTGAAATTATTCGCACCGGCGGTCGCCCATGTCAGCACAGCACCAGACTGGTCTGTGATGGTGATACGTGTGTTATTATTTGTCGCAACAACATGTGCAATGCCGTGCGATACTTTTTTTACTACTTTCTTTTTAGCTTTTGTTACTGCCATTTTATTTTTAACCTTTGTTAGATGTCTTCAAATAACTGTCGTGTTATTCTCTACCTTATTGAAAAATTTAAGATAATGCTTTGGATGCGCCGATGCTGGTAAGCGAAGTGTACAAATGCTACACGAGCGCGCCAACATCAAGCAGACGAGGCATTAGATTAAATTTTATTTACCCTTGGTTGCGGAACCTGCAACAACCACGCGCTTACCCTTGCGAGTACGGGCGTTTGTCTGGGTGCGCTGACCACGAACCGGCAGACGATTACGGTGACGGATGCCACGGTATGTCTTTAAGTCCTGTAAACGTTTGATGTTCATTGCAACTTCGCGACGGACATCACCTTCTACCTTGAAGTTTTGTTCAATATAATTAGAAATCTTAACAATATCTTCGTCAGTCAAGTCTTTTGCGCGCAAACCATCTTTCAAATTCAGTGCCTTGCAAATCTGGGCAGATTTGGCCGGCCCGATACCGTGAATATAGCGCAACGCAATTTCAATACGCTTTTCTGTCGGAATGTTAACACCTGCTATACGTGCCATTTTTTTATTTTCCTTTTTATTATTACCATGGTTTGTGTGTCGCCACACGCCCCGTTCTGCTGTCCCTGGTAATCTGCCGTCAGATTATCAGAGTATTTTATTTTGCCGCATAATTTTATACAAAACACGACAAAAGTCAAATCTTTGTTTCAGGCGCGCGCCCGTCTTTAACGGAAACGCCCCTTCTTTTGCGCCGATTTAATGACGCTGCGATATTTGTTTGCAACCAAATACGATTGCACCTGGTTCATTGTATCCAGAACAACGCCAGCCACAATCAGAACACTGGTGCCACCAATCATCAACGGCATACCAAAATGCGTATTCAAAATGATTGGCAATACGCAAACAACAATCAGGTACATAACACCAATCGCTGTGGTGCGTGAAACAACCGCGTCCAGATAATGCACAGTTTGTTCACCTGGGCGAACACCCGGGATATAGCCACCTGCGTTTTTCAGGTTTGTGCTGGTTTCTTCGGAATTAAATATCACCGCGGTTTGGAAATACGCAAAGAACGCAATCAATATCGTGTACAAGATGATATAAGACCACGCGCCATACGTAAAGAACGCCATAATGTTTTGAACAACTAAATTCTCGCTTTGGACAAAGCGTTGAACGAACGCCGGCAACATCATAATACTGGCTGCGAACACGGGCCCCATAACGCCCGACATATTTACCTTTATCGGCAAATACGACGCATTAGTATTTGTGACGCCATTTGCCATAACCTGGCGCGGATACAGAATTTGGATACGACGCTGGGCCTGTTCAAAGAACGCAATCAATGCAATAATGCCGACTATAAACGCAACAACCAACATAATCATTGCTGGCGACATCTGGCCAACCGACCCCAGCGAGAATACCTTGGCAATACCACCTGGAACCTCGGCAATGATGCCGGCGAAAATCAACAGTGATGCGCCCTGGCCGATACCACGCGCAGTAATCTGTTCCGCCAGCCACATAACAAATACCGTTCCGCCAACCAACGCAATAATGGCCGACAATTCAAATGCGATACCCGGATTGACAACCGCGGCAACCCCGTTCACAGGTGCCATAATTTCCAATCCACGCACAACGGCCCAACCCTGGACCACGGCCAAAAACACCGCCAGATAGCGTGTGTATTGATTGATTTTAACACGGCCAGATTCACCCTCTTTGCGCAATTCGCTAAGTGACTTGCTGGTCGCGGTCAACAACTGCAACACAATAGACGCAGAAATGTATGGGAAAATGTTTAATGCCAACACGGACATACGCGACAGCGACCCGCCCGAGAACATATCAAACATACCCATCATACCACTGCCCTCGCCCGAGAACAAATGCAGCACAGCCGACGCATTTACTCCCGGCAACGGTATAAACGACCCAATACGATAAACAATCAACGCACCCAATGTAAATAAAATGCGTTTTTGCAAATCAGTCAGGTTTCCAAAAAAGTTTTTCAAGAATTTCATGCGTTGCTCTTGTAATCAGATAAGGCATCCCGGTTTCCCAGGATGCGATATACAATTATTTATTTTTAATTGTGCCACCCGCTTTGACGATTGCCGCTTCGGCCGCCTTGGACCATTTATCAGCGATAATGTTCACAGACGATTTGATTTCGCCTTTGGCCAAAACCTTTAATCCGGACATTTTGCGGTTGATGATTTTTGCAGCCATCAACGTATCAATCGTGATTGGTGATTTTGCATCAATCTTGCCAGATGCGATAAACTTTTCAATATCGCCCAGGTTGATTGTGACATATTCCTTGGCAAACGGATTGTTAAACCCGAATTTCGGGAAACGACGCAAAATCGGCATCTGACCACCCTGGAATGTTGCCTGCTTGCGTGAACCGCTGCGTGATTTCTGACCCTTGTTACCACGGCCAGATGTTTTACCATAACCCGACGCCATACCACGGCCAACACGTTTAACATCACGACGTGCGCCAAAGTTGTCCATCAATGCATTCAGTTTCATAATTTTTTCCTTTTATCCTATGACCAGTATATAGTCTTTTTTCGCATGCGGACAAGTACTGTCCGCATACTCGGTTTATATTTTTTATTTTTCAACAATTTCAACCAGGTGCGAAACCTTGGCAATCATACCGCGAACTGCCGGTGTATCACCCAGTTCTTTGGTTTTACCAATGCGTCCCAAACCCAATGCAGCAACAATCTTGCACTGAGATTCCGGGCGACCAATAATGCTTTTGACTTGCTTTACAGTTATTTTAGCCATAATTATTCTCCGTTTATTTTCAGTGCTGATTATTTATCTTCGGTTGCACATTCGCATACTGCATCATCAATTTTTTTGCCATCACGGCCTGCGATGATTTCTGCGACTGTTTTACCACGACGCGCCGCCACTGTTTTTGGCGAATTCATTTTCGCAAACGCCAAGAACGCAGCACGAATCATATTGTTTGGATTATTTGAACCCTGGGATTTCACAACGACGTCCTGGACGCCCAAGCATTCAAACACCGCACGCAACGCACCACCGGCAATGATACCAGTACCTGGAACTGCACTGCGAACAACCAATTTGCTGGCGCCATATTTTGCGCTGCAATCATGGTGCAATGTGCGACCTTCTTTTAACGGAACGCGAATCATTTTCGCCTTTGCAGCCTTTGTAGCTTTCTGCACAGCAGATTGAACTTCCAATGCCTTACCCTTGCCAAAGCCAACACGACCGGCCTTGTCGCCAACCACAACCAATGCCGAGAACGACATATTACGGCCGCCCTTTACGGTTTTGGATACGCGGTTGATGGAAACCAGTTTGTCAACCAGGTTATCCGTTTGCAATTTTTTATCATCAAAACGTGCCATCTTATTACTCCGTATATTCCATTAGATTCTTACGCCGCCTGCGCGGATTGCTTCACACAGTGCCTTTACGCGGCCGTGATAGCGATAACCGCCACGGTCAAAATAGCAGTTGTCTGCGATGCCAGCCGCCACAGCACGTGCTGCAAAGGCCTTGCCGACCAATTCTGCCCCAGCGACATTCCAGCCTTTGCCCTGGAAATCTTTTTCTTTGGACGATGCCGCACATACTGTGTGACCACGAACATCATCAATCGCCTGGATTTCAATATGACGACCCGAACGGAAAACCGACAGACGAATCTTGCCAGGATTTTTTCTTTTTAACGCACCGCGATTTGCCAATGTGCGTCTTTCTTCACTAGACAAATGTTTCAACATTTTGTTTCCTTTTTTTCAATTCCCGTAACAGCGGAAATTATTTTTGCTTTTGTTTATTTTGTTCAAATTCGGCCATGCATCTGTATTTATGTCCAGACACATAATCAGCCAAATATTTGGCAAAAAACGCGTATGCCTGCGCAAGTTTCTGCCACACAGAACGAGTCATAGTTGAACGGTATTCTTGCATATCAGCCATAATGTTTACGCCTATATTTGAACTATTATTTCTTTTTACCTTCTTTGCGGCGGATCTGTTCGCCCTTATAGAAGATACCCTTGCCCTTGTATGGATCAGCCTTGCGAACCTTGTGAACCTTGTCCGCGAACAAACCAACCAAGCATTTATCAATACCACGGATGCTGAATTCAGTTGGTGTTTCGCCCATAACAACGGTCAAGCCAGCCGGAATTTCCATAACAACGTCGTGTGAATAACCTGCGACCAGAACCAGTTTATTGCCAGAAACAGATGCTTTATAACCAACACCCTTCATATACATATCTTTGACAAAACCGTCTGAAACGCCTTCTACGGCGGCACGTGCGTTGCGTGTCATTGTTCCCCACATCGCGCGCGAGATTTTATCTTCTGCGTCTTTTGGTGTGACGACAATATGTCCATCTTCAACTGCAACATGAACCAAGCCGGCGTGTTTTGTATCCAACGGCAATTTCATTTCGCCCTTGGGGCCCTTGACAACCAGAACATCATCAACAATCGCCGCTGATGTACCGTCTTTCAATTTTACTGGATATTTTCCTGCACGAGACATAACTTCAATCCTTACTTCTAAATTAGATTACCTTGCACAGCACTTCGCCACCAACGTTCATCAAACGTGCTTTGTGGTCTGTCATAACGCCATTTGGTGTAGAAACAATCGCTATACCCAGTCCGCCCATAACCTTTGGCATTTTTGCACTGCCGGAATAGACACGGCGGCCCGGTTTAGATACGACGGAAATTTCCTGGATTGCACCATTTCCACCAACATATTTCAGTTCAACGACCAAATTTGCACGATGTTCGTCAATCTGTTCTTTGTGGAAATCTGTAATAAAGCCTTCGTCTTTCAAGACGGTCAAAACTGCAGCACGCAGTTTGCTATTTGGAACGGAGATTGTTTCTTTACCTGCATTCTGACCATTACGGATGCGGGTCAACATATCGCCGATTGGGTGTGATAATGACATCTTTTACTCCTTCGTTACACAGGGCACCCTGCCCCATGCACTTTTGTTTAACCCCAGCTGCATTGTCCACAACTGGGTTGTTTTTGTTTTACCAGCTGGACTTGCGAACGCCTGGCAATTTCCCTTCGGACGCCATGGTGCGCAACTGCTGACGACACAGACCGAACAAACGCGAGAAACCGCGCGCACGGCCAGTAACCGAACAACGATTGTGTAAACGTGTTGGATTTGCATTGCGTGGCAATTTTGCCAATTTCTTCATTGCGTCCATACGTTCATCAGGTGTTGCATTTACAGACATTTTCGCTTTAATCGCTTCGCGCTTTTTAGCATACTGGGCGACCATTTTTTCACGTTTTTTCTGTTTATTTATCAACGCTAATTTAGCCATTTTTATACCCTTTTATAATTATTTCAAAACCAACGGCAAGCCGATTTTCGTCAACAACGCACGTGCTTCGTCGTCAGTTTTCGCTGTTGTCGCGATGACGATATCCATACCACGAATTGCGTCAATCTTGTCCACAGAAATTTCTGGGAAAATCAAGTGTTCTTTGATACCGAACGCATAATTACCACGACCGTCAAATTTTGACTTTGACAATCCGCGGAAATCCTTGACGCGCGGCAACGCAACTGTAATCAGTTTGTCCAAGAAGTCATACATTCTTTTACCACGCAGTGTGACCTTGGTTCCAATAGGCTGCCCTTCGCGCAGACGATATGTCGCGATAGACTTTTTCGCATGTGTAATAACAGATTTCTGGGCGGCAATCGCTGTCAAATCAGCGGCGGCGGCGTCCAGTTTCTTTTTATCACTGACCGCGGCACCAACACCCATATTCAAAACAATTTTGGATAATTTTGGCACTGCGAACGTATTTGTATAGCCGAATTCTTTGACCAATTCAGGCACAACTTCTTTTTCATAAATTTCACGCAATCTGCTTTGCATTTTTTATTCCTTACACTTTGTGTCCCCGTAACAGCGGGAACCGATTATTCTTATAATTCTGCGCCAGACTTTTTAGCAACGCGAACTTTCTTGTCGCCAGACATTTTATATCCAACGCGTGTTGCTTTTTTCGTCTTGGGATCCAACAACGCAACATTAGAAACGTGAACCGGTGCTTCGCGGTCAACGATACGACCCGGCTGTTCCTGTGTTGGTTTGATATGCCATTTGTGGCGGTTGACACCTTCTACCACAACGCGAGATTCTGTTGGGCGCGCTT
Source organism: uncultured Rickettsiales bacterium (assembly GCA_900550565.1). Taxonomy (GTDB): domain Bacteria; phylum Pseudomonadota; class Alphaproteobacteria; order Rs-D84; family Rs-D84; genus Enterousia. The sequence goes on from URSG01000013.1 coordinate 18,622, forward strand.
CCAGCACTTTGCCTTTGACACCCTTGTATTTTCCCGAAATAACTACGACTTCATCGCCTTTCTTGATTTTCATCTTTATAACCCTTTATTTCAGACTAGATAACTTCCGGTGCCAGAGATACGATTTTCTGAACATCGTATTTACGGCGAACTTCACGTGCAATTGGCCCAAAGATACGTGTGCCAATCGGTTCAAAATTGTTTTTGTTTATCAAAACAACCGCGTTATCGTCAAAGCGGATAATTGATCCGTCTGGACGTTTTACCGGGAATTTTGTACGAACGATGATTGCACGCTGCACGGTTCCCTTTTGAACTTTACCACGTGGAATCGCTTCTTTGATGGCGACGACAATTTTATCGCCAACTGTCGCATAGCGACGGTGTGAACCGCCCAAAACCTTGATGCACATTGCTTTACGTGCGCCAGAGTTATCAGCGACTGTCATAACTGTTTCATTCTGAATCATAACTTTTTTCCTTGTCCTGCGCGTGGGGCAATCCCCCACCGCTTTGTTATAGGGCCCGACTGTCCGCACATTGCGTATGCAATGCCGACCTCAAAGACCCTGTCCAGGTCAGTCTTAGTCTGCGACCTCAACTGCTTCGTCCTTGGAAACGCCAACGCGTCCCTTGACCACCCAAGATTTTGTCTTGGAAATTGGACGATGTTCTTCAATAGCAACGATGTCACCAACCTTGTATTCGTTGTTTTCATCGTGCGCCTTATACTTTTTGTTCTGCTTTACGAACTTGCCATACAGCGGATGGCGGAAACGGCGTTCCACTTCTACGACGACAGTTTTGTCGTTCGCTGTACTTTTAACTGTTCCCTGCAGTATACGTCTTGGCATAACTTGTGTCCTTATACATTTGCCCAGTGCTTGTTTTGCGACATCTATTCTACACTAAAACGCGCAAAACAGCAACTGATTCCTTGGGTTTACCTTACCGATTTCGGTGTATGATAACTAATTTTTTAGAAATCTCAACTAAAATCGACAATTTTTTATTTTTTGTCCGCATTTAACTTTGTCTTGACGCGTGCGATTTCACGACGAGTCTGACGAATAACATGCGACTTTGGCAACTGACCCGCAGCGTGTTGGAAACGCTGGTTCATTTGCTCTTTCTTTAAATCAGCCAGTTTGCTCTGCAAAGCCTCAACTGTCAAAGATTCTTTTGCAACTTTCTTTTCTGCCATTTTATAAACCTTTTATGTTAAAATTAGTTAGCTTTGCGTTCAACAATTTTGGTTTTAACCGGCAACTTGGCCGCGGCCAGTGCAAACGCTTCGTATGCGATTTCAGGTTTAACACCGTCAATTTCAAACATAATGCGTCCTGGTTTTACACGGCAAATCCAGTATTCAACCGCACCCTTACCTTTACCCATACGGACTTCGGCTGGTTTCTTGGTCACAGGAACATCAGGGAAAATACGAATCCACAATTTACCCATACGTTTCATATGACGTGTGATTGCGCGACGCGCCGCTTCTATTTGACGCGCGGTCACGCGTTCTGGTGTCATGGCTTTCAGTCCAAACGAACCAAATGCCAGTTCGCTGCCGCCTTTGGCGACGCCGTGAATACGGCCTTTGTGCTGTTTGCGAAACTTTGTTTTATTTGGCATCAACATAATAAACTACCTTTTATTGCTTTGCTAATTTTTGGTTTCCCCGGCACCATATAGATGCCGGCAAAAATTATTTGTTTCTCTTTTCGCTGCTGCCGGCGTATTCAGTTGGGCGTGCCATTTCAGAAGCCAGCTTTTCTTTGTTCACAACGTCACCTGTGTAAATCCAAACCTTTACACCGATAACGCCGTATGTTGTTTTCGCCTGAATTGACGCATAGTCAATATCAGCGCGCAATGTATGCAAAGGAATACGACCTTCGCGGATTTGTTCGCTGCGGGCAATTTCCGCACCGTTCAGACGACCACTGCACATCACTTTGATACCCTGGGCACCAGCTTTCTGTGCGTTCTGAACCGCCTTTTTCATTGCACGTTTGAACGAAACACGACCTTCAATCTGTTGTGCGATATTCTGCGCAACCAACTGGGCATTCAAATCCGGACGGCGAACTTCATAGATATTCACAACGACCTGGTCGTTTTTGACCAATTTTTTGATGTCGTTGCGCAACGCTTCTATGTCTGCGCCATTTTTACCGATAATCATACCCGGACGTGATGTGTGAATTGTCACAACAACCTTTTTGGCAAAGCGTTCAATAACAACTTTGGCCAGACCGGCTTTTTTCAGTTTCTTTTCAATAAATTTGCGAATTTTAATATCTTCGGCCAACAGGTTCGCATAGTCCTTTTTGCCCGCTATCCAACGCGAATCTGTGATTTTATTGATAAACTCGCGCAATGAGATTGGTGATACTTTCTGTCCCATCTTATTTTTTCCTTACGTTTATGGCACATGTTCTTGAAACCATATAGGTTTTATTCAGGGTTGCCCCATACCACGTGCCACGGTTTTACTATTTTGCCTTTTTCGCAGTTTTTTCTGCGGCTTTCTTTGTCGGCGCTGCGCCAGATTCCAAAACGATTGTCAAATTAGAAAAAGGTTTCAAAATTGGACGTGCACTGCCACGTGGACCGGCCATGATGCGTTTCATTGTCAACGCCTTGCCACACCAAATTTCTTTGACAAACAATGTGTCTGCCGACAGATTTTTGTTGTGTTCTGCGTTTGCAATCGCGGACATCAAAGTCTTCAAGACTTCGCCAGATACGCGTTTTTTAGAAAATTTCAAGACATCAATTGCGCGGTCCACCGGCAAACCGCGGACTGTATCGCAAACCAGATTTAATTTCTGGTGGCTGACGCGAATCATTTTATTGAACGCGCGAACCTGATTATCTTTGATTCCATATCTTGTCGTTGTCATAACTACTTACCTTATATTCTTGCAGATTCCATATAGAAATCATTATTTCTTGGCTGCGGCCTTTTTATTTGCCGCGTGACCCTTGAACGTACGTGTCGGCGCAAATTCACCCAATTTGTGTCCAATCATATCTTCAACAATAGACACAGGGATAAATTTATTACCATTGTGAACTTCAAAAGTCAGCCCAACCATCGGCGGCACAATCGTGCTGCCACGTGACCAAGTTTTAATTGGTTTACGGTCGTCTTTTTCGTTCGCCACCGCAGTCTTTTTCAAGACAGATGGATGAACATACGGACCTTTCCAAACTGAACGAGACATCAATTACTCCGTTTTTCTTGTGTTCCCTGCACCATATAGATGCAGGGTTATTTATTATTTCTTCTTTGCCAAATGTCTGCTGCGGATAATCATCTTTGCAGTACGTTTGTTGCTGCGAGTGCGATATCCCTTGGCTGGAATACCAGTACGCGACACAGGTTCGTGGCCCTTGGAATGACCATTACCACCACCCATCGGGTGATCGTTCGGGTTCATCGCCATACCGCGGACAGATGGGCGGATACCCAACCAACGTGCGCGACCGGCCTTGCCCAAATTGACATTGCGTTGATCCGGGTTGGAAACGCTGCCAACTGTGGCCATACAATCGGAATGAACTTTGCGCAATTCACCACTGTTCATTTTAATCTGTGCGTAAACGCCGTCTTTACCCATCAACTGGGCATAGCAACCAGCACTGCGCGCCAATTGGCCGCCGGCACCTGGTTTCAGTTCAACGTTGTGCACAATCGTTCCGATTGGCATATTCTTTAACGGCATCGCATTACCCGGCTTGATATCTTCACGTGTGCCCGAGATAACGGTATCCCCAGCCTTTAAATCACGTGGTGCCAAAATGTATGAACGCACGCCATCTTTGTATTCAATCAATGCGATAAACGCAGTGCGGTTTGGGTCATATTCCAAGCGAATAACTGTCGCAGGAACGCCCATTTTTTTACGGTCAAAGTCAATCAAACGATATTTACGTTTGTGACCACCACCCTGGTGCATAACAGTCACATGACCAAAATTGTTACGACCACCCTTGGATTTTAAGCCGACCGTCAACGCCTTTTCTGGCGCGCCACGGTGCAATTCGCTGCGGTCAACCTGGGTCAAGCCACGGGTTCCCGGCGTCATCGGCTTGTAATGCTTTAATGCCATTTTTTTCTTACCTTATGTTTATGTTTGGGCAATAACGTCCAGAAATTCCGGATTATCTGCCCAAACCGTTTAACTTATGCGTTTGCCGCCAAATCTAATTTAGCATCGGCTGGCAAAGACACATACGCTTTCTTTACAGTGCGTTGTGTGCCGCTGTTGCGACCACGGAAGGATTTAACCTTGCCTTTGGCGACGACAATGTTCACCTTGACCGGTTTCACATTGTAAATCGCCTGAATTGCACGTGCCACATCTTCTTTTGTAGCATCTGCTGCAACTTCAAACGCAATACCATTGCTCTCGGACAACTTTGCTGTTTTTTCCGAGATTATCGGACGACGCAGTATATCATAAATACCGGCGGTCGCAACGATTTTCTTTTCTACTTTCTTTTCTGCCATTTTATTGACCTTTTATTTTATGCCAATCTTGCTTCTACCGCTTTGACCGCGTCAGCCGTCAAAACCAATTTTTCGTGTTTCAAGATATCCAAAACGTTCAAACCAATTGTCGGCAACGCGTCAACATTTGCGATGTTCGCCGCAGATTTCTTGAAGTTATCGTCCAATTTGTCCGCACCAACGAACAGAACCGATGCCAGACCCAGTTTCTTTAACTGTTTCGCAAACGCGCCTGTTTTGGCTGCTGACAATTTTTCAGAATCAATTACGATTAAGCTGCCGTCTTTTGCCTTAGATGACAATGCCATCTTCAAGCCCAAGCTGCGGATTTTCTTTGGCAAGTCAATAGAGTGGTCACGGACGACTGGCCCATGAACAACACCACCGCCACGCATGTGAACATTGTATTTTTCACCCTGGCGTGCATTACCAGTTTTCTTTTGTTTGAACGCTTTTTTGCCACTGCCTTCTACATCAGACACAGTTTTCACTGCGTGTGTGCCGGCGCGTGAATTTGCACGCTGCCATGTGACAACCCGGTGCAGAATATCTGCGCGTGGGTCCAAACCAAAGATGCTGTCGGCCAATTCAACCTTGCCAACCGCTTTGCCATCAAAATTTATAATGTCTATTTGCATTTTAATTCACCTTACTTTGCTGTTGACCCATCATTATTCTGCAACAGTTTCTGTTGCTGCTGCTTCTGCTGTATTTGCAACAGTTGGAACTGGCAAATCTTTTTGTTCTTTCTTTACCGCATCGGTAATCAGAACGAATGTGCCATTTGCACCCGGAACCGCGCCTTCAACGAAAATCAGATTTTCTGCGGCATCTGTTCCGAACACTTTCAGATTCTGGACGGTGACTGTTTCATTACCCATCTGACCGGCCATCTTTTTACCTTTCAGAACGCGGCCTGGCCATTCACGCATACCAGTACCACCCAAAGAACGATGTGCCTTTAAAACACCGTGGGTCGCTTCTTTACCACCAAAGTTGTGGCGTTTCATCGCACCTTGAAAGCCTTTACCTTTGCTTGTCGCTTGGACATCTACAAATTGACCGGCAACAAAATGAGACGCAGACAAAACTGTCCCTGCTGGGATAACACAGTCATCTGACACACGAAATTCTACCACTTTGCGATACGGCTTTACCCCTGCCTTTTCTGCTGCAACCGCCTGGGGTTTGGCGATGTGCTTTGCCTTGGCTTCGCGCATACCCAAAATATTCGCGACATAGCCGTTCTTTTCTTGCGTGCGATTTCCAATGACGGTGCAATCACCCACAGACAAAACTGTGACTGGGTGGGCTGCGCCGGCATCATCATACAGACGCGTCATTCCTATTTTTGTTGTAATCAATCCGCTACGTTTCATTTTATTATGCCTTTTATTTTGTCAGTAGGTCGGTCGTCCACGTTCAGAATCCGCAGAACCGACGCTAACAACATTTCAATTTTACAATTTAATTTTTACATCAACACCGGATGCCAAATCCAACTTCATCAAGGCATCAACTGTCTGAGGGGTTGGATTCACAATGTCTACGACCGCCTTGTGATTGCGGATTTCAAACTGTTCGCGTGATTTTTTATCAACGTGTGGCGAACGGTTGACTGTAAATTTCTGAACCAATGTCGGCAAGCGAACGGGTCCAACGACATCTGCGCCTGTGCGCTTTGCTGTTTTGACGATTTCATCAACAGATTCCATCAATACGCGATGGTCAAATGCTGTCAATTTGATTCGAATTTTAGATGCAGGTACCATTTGTTCGTTTTCCTTATGTTTATCCGGGTCGGTAATCACTGGCGTTTATTTTATCCAGTTACACCGACCCGCGACCTGTTATTTATTTAACAATTTTAGATACAACACCAGCGCCAACTGTGCGTCCGCCTTCACGGATAGCAAAGCGACGACCTTCGCTCATAGCAATAGGTGCAATCAATTGCACAGAGATACGAACGTTATCACCTGGCAGAACCATTTCTTTGTCTGCTGGCAATGTGATTGTACCAGTCACGTCTGTTGTGCTGAAGTAGAACTGAGGACGATAGTTGCTGAAGAACGCTGTGTGACGTCCACCTTCTTCTTTCGTCAAGATATAAACTTCGGCTTCAAATTCTGTGTGTGGTGTAATAGAACCTGGTTTGCAGATAATCTGGCCACGTTCTACATCTTCCTTCTTGGTACCACGCAACAGCAAACCAACGTTATCACCAGCTTCACCTTGATCCAACATCTTGCGGAACATTTCTACGCCGGTAACTGTTGTTTTCTGTGTTGGACGCAAACCAACGATTTCGCATTCGTCGCCAACTTTGACTGTACCAGATTCGATACGGCCTGTGACAACGGTTCCACGACCTGTGATCGAGAATACGTCTTCGATTGGCATCAAGAATGGTTTATCCATTTCACGAGCTGGATCTGGAATCCAAGTATCAACA
>URSG01000014.1 GCA_900550565.1 uncultured Rickettsiales bacterium
ACCAGAAGCAAAATAAAAAAACGCGCCATTGGCGCGTTTTTTATTAGTGATAAAGTGATAAAGTGAATTTTATTTTCTGCGTTCTCTTATTTTAACTTTGGCCTTTTCTGTGGCGTGGACTTGTGGTATAATTAGGCAGAGAATGAAAAGGTTTCTGACATATTTTATTGCGTTGGCGTGTTTTTCGCCGGCGGCGTTTGCCACCGACGGGACTGTGACGCCGTCGCGTGTTATTCCGGGAACAAACGAAAAATCATCTGTGACAGGTGCGGTTAAAACATCGGATTCCGCGAATTCTGTTGCGCCGTCGGTTGTGTCGCGCACGGCGACAAAAACACCGGCAAACACAACGAATTCTGTACGCAGTGGCGCGCGCAGCGTAAATATCCCAGACGCCACCAAAACAACAAGCAGCGCGCGCAGCACGGGCGTTGTGTCGTCGCGTGGTAATGTGTCGTCGCGCGTTTCGGCCGGCACAGATACCAGTGGAAATAATCGCACGGGGTTAGACGCTGGTGTAAATACTGTCGGGCGCAGTGCGCGCACAGACGCGGCCAGCATAAATAACAATCCGGCATTGCGTCGCGCAGGTGTGGTTTTGCGTCCATCTACGGCCGAGGTTGGCGGTCGCGCCCATATCGCAGGCACTGATGTTCAAACCGGTTCAAATATTTCGTTTGGCGCACGCAGTGTGACATCACGCGCGGCGTCCAAGACTGCAACCGCTGAAACCGTTAAAGAGGCCAAAGAACGCCTGGAACAAACGGCCAGTCTGAACAAATCGTGCCAAGAACAATATAACGACTGTATGGACCAGTTTTGTGCGGTCATTGATTCCAATCAAAAGCGGTGCAGTTGCAGTGCAAATCTGTCAAAATATACCAAGGTTGAAACCGCTGTCAAAGATGCTAATACCCAGTTGAACGAGGTGGCCCAGCGTATTCGTTATGTTGGTCTGTCGGCCGACGAAATTCGCGCAATTATGACCGCGACCGAGGCCGAAGATGCACTTAGTGGCACATCAGATACAACCGAAACGCGCAATATGCTGACGGAAATAGAAAAGCTGATAAAGGACCCGAAAAGTTCAACGTCATATTCTGATACCTATACCGGGTTGGATATGGATTTAGATTTTTCGTCTAATGCGGATATATTTAATTTGGATTTCTTGAATACCAATACGTCCAGTTTTTCAAATCTGCGCGGAACGGAATTATACAGTGCGGCAAAAAAACGCTGTAATACGATTTTGACCCAATGCAAAGAAGTGGGCGCAACGTCGCAACAAATTACCGGCAATTATGACCTGGCGATTGACAAGGATTGTATCGCATACGAACAGGGTCTGACCAAGATGAACGAAACACTGGTGTCCAATGTGCGCAGTGCAAATCGTATGTTGCAAAAGGCGCGTCTGGCGGTGTTGCAAAATAAAAACCAATATGACGCCAAGGGCTGTATCGGTGCGCTGGACGCGTGTATGTCTGATGATATGGTCTGTGGTGATGATTATTCAAAATGTCTGGACCCGACCAAGACGTATATTGATGAAAACGGCAAGGTTGTCCTGGGGCAGAACATCACCAAGATTACCGATTTTATGCAGAATTATAACAATGCGAATATAAATGCAGAATTTCTGGCGAACGCGTCAGGCGTCAGTATAGATACGGCAAGTTGTGCGGCAAAAGATTCGTCAGATACCACCAATGGAACCGGTTCGTGCAACGTGAAATATTTGTTGCAAAAAATCGGAACCAAGCAAAAGGTCACAGACGAAGGTTTGTGTCGCGCCGTCTTGGATAAATGCCAGGCATACACATACGATTCCAATGGCAATTACAAACCGTATAATGACGTTGTTGTCAACTATGTCCAACGCGCGATGGTCAATATCAAGGCCGCCCAGCAACGCGTAATATCTGACTATGCGTCGTCGTGTATGGTTGACATTGCATCGTGCTATAATCAACAGGTGACCCAGGTCAACGCCTGGTCGTCTGCGGCCAGCATAAACAGTGTTTATAACGTTATGCGCGGTGCGTGTCGCAATGTTGCGCTGACGTGTGCGTATGCGGTATTTGCCACAGATACCACCAGTTGCCCAGACAAAAATGATGAAAAATGTATCAACAGCATATCAGAAATGTTCTATCAATCGTTGTTATGTCCGACAAATTCAACATACCAGACAACCGATGGCATAACGGGCAAAGATGGATACGTCAATCAAAAGTGTAAATGTAATAATGGATATGAACCGTATAATGGCCAGTGTCTGACGGCGTGTGGTCAACACGAGGAGCGCAACACATACGGCACGTGCGTGTGTAAAAACGGATATTCCAAGGTGAACGGTGTTTGCACCGTAAATACATCTGGCGACGAAACCACAGGTAAATAAAAAAACGCCCGTTTGGGCGTTTTTTATTTGTTTATCGTTTCTATGAATTTATTGTGATTTTCCAGTTCGTCTGGGTGCGCTGGAAATGTGCGGTGTGGAAAATCTGTGCCGATTTTAGGGTGCTGTAAAAACGCCGCGTGCTGTTGTGCGATAACGTCGTTTATATCGGGCGCAGGCGCGGTGTTTTCCAGTTCCTTGTACACCTTGGCCAGGATTTCAGCGTCAATCAATGCGCCGTGGGCGTCTGCACGCGCGGTCAGTGATATGCCATACCATTTTGCCAATGCGTCCAATGAATAACTTTTTGGGCCAAACACGCGATTGCGCGCAATAACAATAGAATCCAGTTGCCGACTGCGCGAAATCTGGGGCAGGTTCAACATTTCCAATTCGTGATTTATAAACGGAAAGTCAAAGTCAATCCCGTTGTGTGCAACCAGTGGTGCGTCGCCGATAAATTCTAGGAACTTTGGCGCAATGACAGACATTTTTGGTTTGTCTTCCAAAAACGCATTTGAAATTTTGTGAACCATATATGTTTCTGGGGGAATAATTTTACCTTCGGGATTTATGTATTCGTGAAAAGTATTGTCTGTAATGCGACCGTCAATCATTTCAACCGCGCCAATTTCAATGCACCGGTCACCCCGTAAATATTCAAATCCTGTTGTTTCAATGTCAAAGCATATAACGCGTCCCATATCACCTGTCCGTTTATTAAAATATATTTTTGAATCTTGGTTGCGGCTGTATTATAATGAATGCGTGAATTTAAATCTAGAAAATCTTAATCCTGAACAAAAATTAGCCGTTTCAACAACCCAGGGGCCGCTGTTGGTGCTGTCTGGGGCCGGCACCGGCAAGACGCGCGTGCTGACCACGCGTGTGGCGTATATATTAAACAGTGGTTTGGCTATGCCGTGGCAGGTGCTGGCATTGACATTTACGAATCGCGCAGCGAATGAAATGAAAACACGTATCGCCGAATTTGCCGATGGCGATGTTGCGTGGCAACCGTCTGATTTATGGTGTGGGACATTTCATTCAATATGTCTGCGGATATTGCGGGCAAATGCGTCACTGGTCGGGTTGCGACGTGATTTTCTGATATATGGCGAAGATGACCAGAAAAACGTGCTGAAAAATGTTTTTGCCAATCTGGGGCTGGACGCCGCAGATTACAAGCCGTCTGATTGGATTGAACGTATATCCGCGATAAAGGACAAGGGGCTGGTGCGTAATGGCGATGGCGCGTTGGGCGCGGTTGCGAAAAAAATACTGGACGCATATAACGCAGAATTAGCGCGCCTGGGGGCGGTTGATTTTGGCGACATAATATTACACGTGTTGCACCTGTTTGATAAAAATCCAGACGTTCTGGCGCGATATACGCGGCAATTTAAATATATTATGGTGGACGAGTTCCAAGATACTAATCGCGCCCAGATGCAGTTTCTGGAAATGCTGACCTGTGATAACGATGCACCGAACATCTGTTGCGTTGGCGATGATGACCAATCAATATATTCGTGGCGTGGGGCCGAAATAAAAAATATTCTGGGTTTTGAACAGAAATTCAAAAACGCCCAAATAATTCGTCTGGAAACAAATTATCGCAGCACGCCGAATATTCTGGGGGCGGCAAATTCATTGATACGTCATAATCGCGGTCGCCTGGGCAAGGATTTACGAACTGCTACCGGCGCAACATCGGGCGAGCCGGTTTATGTTTTAACCCTGCCGTCTGATTGGGACGAGGTTCGTATTATATCAGACACAATTATGCACAGTGCAAACGGTGTGTATTCTGATTTTGCGGTGCTGATTCGCGCAGGCAGTTTGTCGCGCCTGCTAGAAGAAGAATTTACATCGCGTGGTATCCCATACAGATTGGTTGGTGCAACCAAGTTCTATGACCGCGCCGAAATACGCGATGCAATCGCATATCTGCGTTTAATGGTGTATCCATTTGACGATATGTCGTTTATGCGCATAATTGGCAAACCACGTCGTGGATTTGGCCCGTCGGCATTACAGAAATTACGCGCCACAGGTGATAATTTTATGTCTGGAATGCGCAACGCAAAATTGACTGGTAAAATGGCGGCGACGCGCGATGAATTCTTGGCGGCGTTTGATTTTGATTGGGCCGGAATGCCACCTGTGGACGCGGCGCAAAAACTGTTAAATGACGCAGGCTATATTCGTTTTTGGCACGAGTCCAAGGACGCAGATAAAAAAGACCGCCTGGACAATATCCGTGAACTGATAACAAATGTTATTGCAAAATATGACACGTTGCCGGAATTTCTAGAACACGCGGCGTTGATGACAGCCGATGATAATGACGCCGATGCGTCTGTGACGAACGCGGTGTCAATTATGACGATACACGCGGCCAAGGGATTGGAATTCAACACCGTGTTTTTGCCCGCCTGGGAAGAGGGTATATTCCCAAATGATATGTCGGTCACTGATGGCGGACTGGAAGAAGAACGTCGTCTGGCATACGTTGCGATTACGCGCGCGCGCCAACGTGCAATTATTTCTAATGCGATGTCGCGTATGGTGTTCGGCACGCGTCAATATAACTCGCCCAGTCGTTTTATCACGGAAATGGACAACAGGTTTTTAGATTTCCAGGGTGGTGGTCCGCGCACATTGCGCAGCGCGCCCCAACCACAAAAATATACCCCACGCCCAGCGCCGATAAAAAACAAAAATATCGTTGGTCGTCTGGTGGAACACAGCGAAATGGGGCGTGGCGTTGTTATTGAAGACGCAGGTGATGTTTTAACTGTGGCATTTCGGCGCACAGGAATAAAAAAGGTCGCGCGCGGTTATTTGACCGTGGTTGACTGATTGGGTTATTTTTTCTCGCCACCGTTGCGGATAATTTTATACCAGTTTTTTGCAGTTTTGACTGTGTTGTCCAGCAATCTTTTGCCGTCTTTTTTAACCTGTTCGCCAAATTTGTCGTTGATACTGCCGCCGATTTTTTTGGCGATTTCATCGGCGCGACTTGCCAGGTATGCAACCAACATCGCGGTCAGCAATGTGACAAAGAAGTCATCGTTTTCTAGACTGGGAACCTTGGTCGCCAGGTCTGCGTCAACCGCGCCGGCCAGCAATGCGCCACATACCGCAATTACGATTGACAGTGATACAAAATAAATCGCGGCGTTTATAAAACGCATTATCTGGGCCTGTAATGATTCAATCTTGAACAGGCCCATAAATCCATTGTATATGGTGCCGGCGACGCCCGTGTATGATGTTTTGCCGACGGTTTCAACGATTGCGGTGAACGGCAACATAAATACGCCCAAGAATAAATCTGCGATAACCCCCAGTGCCATAAACGCGAATTTAAATGCCAGATATACGAACAGAACAACAAACGCCACCCCAACGGTGAACGTGAACATACTGTGTCCGATACCGGCCAGCATCCATTTAAATCCAGCTGCCACCGCGGTATAGAAAAATCCAGACAGACGCGTCGGAACACACAAAATATCGGCGGTCGCGTTTGCGTCAATCGCCGCACGTGCCGATGTGTGGGCGGCGGCGTATTCGCGAATCGCACCGCACGTATCGGGCAACGATGCGCCAGATGCGGCCGCGACGGCGTTCAATATTAAATCAGACATATATGTTCCAACCGATATTACCGGCCCCATAACCCACATAAATATCTGGCCTGGGCCAAACCGCAAAACAATAATCCAAATTGCAATCAGCGCGCCTTTTTTGACGATTTTTTCGGCCAATTCGCGCGCATTAGATTTTGTGGTCATCATCTGGTATGCTTCAAACATTATCCAGAACAAATACGCCAATATGATAAATATTACGACAAAGCGCACCAGTGATGTGTCCAGAATTTCGCCAACCATAGACATCGCGTTAATAAACGCCAGGCCGGCTTTGGCCTCTATGGGGACATAGTTGTCAACCAGTTGCACCGAATGAAATCCGTTTAAATCATTGGTCAAATTATTTGTGACCGATTCCAGGTTGTGTTCTGTGGCCCATGTGCCGTGGTCGCCGATGTCGCCTGTGCCTGGGACGTTTGTCGCACCAAAGGCCGGCGCAGCAAACACCAGTGTCGCGCACATTATAATTTTTGCTAAAAATTGCATCGTCTTTTTCATCAGTCTTTCTTTGCCATTGCCTTGGATACTGCGTCAAAAATCTGTTGTGGTGCAGACCAAATCTTTTGTCCCAGATTCTTGGTCCACGTGCCAAAGTCAAACAGTTCACTGCCGTCTTTGCCCAGCATTGCGTCAACCCGTGGCGACACAACATAGAAATACAACAAGAACATAAAGAACATTATCAACAGGAAATCCCAACCGTCGGCCAAGAAATCAAACGCACCTGGATACTGGCGTTCAACCATCGCGCGTTGCGCGGTAAAGCAATCTTTGAATTTATCGGCGTCCATTTTGCCATCGGCCAGGCCAACCTTTTCACAGGTTGAAAATACATTCATCACAGACAATGTTTGTGCGTCTGGGTTTTTAACTGTCTGGCCCATAAATGGTGGCATAATTACGCTGTATCCGTCGTGTGGGCCTGGGAAAAATTCGTCGGCGGCAAACGACACAGTTGCATAAATAATTAAAATTTTCAGCGAAATTGCAACAATGCGAACCGCAGATTTAACCAGCATATTGACCGCACCGCCTACAACATTGCCGGCCAGTTTCCAGGTGCCTTCAAACGCGTATGCAGCAATCAATAATGGCAAGAATATAATCAGAAATATCAGTTTAAATATCACAGACAATACCTGGAAAAATAAATCAAATCCAATTATTAAAAACATTATGACCAGTGCCAGTCCCGCAACCCAGGTGAACGCGCCACCGCCCAACCCCAGCCAGGCGTAATTCATCATTGCAAATCCGCCCGCTGCCCCAGCCAGCATAACGCTGTTCAGGTTGCCCATAACGCACATAAATGGTTGCAACACTGGATTTAAAATATCGTCTGATTTTTTTGCAGTGTCCATTGCACCGCATTTTGTTGCCTCGGTCACGCCGGTTGCTGCCATTGATAATTCCGCGCCAACATACATAACAGGGGTGATGGTTATGTTTGTTATCGCACGCAACGCAGTTGTTCCGCCCATACCCAGAACCCCCAGTGTCGCACCAACCAACATTACACGCACGCCTTGACGCCAAACTTTGTCAAACCAGGCGGCGAATTCCAGTTTTTTATCGGCGGCGTCCAATGCAGTTGTCTTTTTCGCAGCGTCTAAAATATACTGGGCAGTGTACACAAACAGAAAAATTCCAAATCCGATAACCAGCAATATCCAAATGTTGTCCAGTATCGCCGTCCAGAACAATTCGGCCGCGTCGCCAATTACGGCAAACAATTCGGCAACATATCCACACATAAAACAACCGTTGGCCGACGCAATATCATTTGATGCGCCGATTGCAGACATAAAATTGTCCATACTGGTGTATGTCAATGCCGCGCCACTAATAGATGACGACACATACCATATTCCCAACCCCAGGGCAATCGCCCACATAACGGCGCGAATAGCAAGAGAAATTAGTTTTGCCTTTATCATTTTTTGCTGTCGTCTTTTTTATCGTTGTTGTTTTGGTCGTTGCCACCATTGATAATGGTTTTAATTGTTGCGGTTGCGGTTTCAACGACGCGTTTGGTCAGTGTGGCGGCGTCGTCTGCTAATTGGTCGCCCAATTTGTGATTTTCGCTGACGCCAAATGTTTCCATAACCATTTTTGTGACGTTTGGTATTTGTGCCTGGATAAAATTCAGAACATAAATAAATACGATACAGCCCCCCAGGGTCAATGCGGCTAAATTGTCATCTGATAAATCGGCCGAAAAAACATCGCCAGATAATATCGTTTGCATTAAATCTGCGCTGGACGTGCCGTGCGCGGCAAAGAACGTCGCAATCAATACCATTATCACCGTGTATGTCAATACTGCCGACGCCAACGAGATTATTGCGTTCATCAAATTCTTGAATTGTCCAGCCCCCAGTTTGGCCCCTATGCCGGATAACCAATCTGGCCCATCAGACGCGCCCTTGAACGACATCATCATCAATGACAGTGGGAAAAAGAACGCAAAAAACGTCATCGCGATAATAATGTCTGCGAAATAAAAACAAAAACGACAAAACAGTTTGAAAAAACCGTATGCCAGGTAAAGTCCGGCAAAGAATATGATAATATGTTTTATCAGTGCGCCAATGCCTAACAGTGCCTTCCAGGTAAATGCGCTGTCCATAACGGCGATGCCCAGTTTGATAAACGTTTGGAACTGGGTAATCGTCGTTTTCATCAGCAATATTATTTTATCGCGCATTTGCGGACGATAGAACCCAGAATCGTCCATTTTCATCGGTTGATAGGTGACTTTCTCGTTGACGGTTTTGGTGTCTGTTTGCAACATCGTTTGGGTGTATCCGATTGCCAGTTCGGTTGCAGGTTCAAACGTGATTTGCGTCATAAAACGCGGAACCATTACGCCCAGGCTCAGCAATGATAACGCCACCAACGAATTTATAATTACTGGGCGGATAGATTTTGAATACCACGGGTCGCCCATACCGCCACGAATATTTTTCCATACAGCATTTACGACAAAAAACGCAAAAAATACACAAAACAGTATCATACAGAATACAGCGAATTGCTTGTACACTGCGCCAGCGGCATACGATACAATTTGAAACAGGCGGTCAAACACCCCACAGCCCCAACATTGGACCGATGTATCCACCAAAGAGTTCATAAACCCGTTCATTTCTTTTTAATCCAGCCTGCTGCTTTGACTATTTTTTTGCCCCAATCTTTTGTGCCTTTCCATAATACTTTGCGGTCACTGTTGACCTGTTTATACAGGTTGTCCATTCCAGACCCGACGTATTTATTCAGTCGTTCGCGCGTCAATTCAAATATGCGCAACATTAAATAGAACGTCAGTATTGATGACAGCCATAATATGGAATGATTGCCAAATCCCATCGCACTGTGTGCAACCTGGGGAACATTAGACGTTGCCGTGCCACCGGCGGCAACGACGAATATAGAACTGGACCACTGGAATA
Source organism: uncultured Rickettsiales bacterium (assembly GCA_900550565.1). Taxonomy (GTDB): domain Bacteria; phylum Pseudomonadota; class Alphaproteobacteria; order Rs-D84; family Rs-D84; genus Enterousia. The sequence goes on from URSG01000014.1 coordinate 9,519, forward strand.
ACGATTTTATAATCGCCAGATTTATGCACAGAATAAACGCGCACGCAATCATCGTTATAATCAGTTGTTGCAGTGATTTTGTTATTCCTGAAAATGCCGGCCATACATCAAATAGTTTGTCTGGATTTTTTGGCTTTGCGACCCAGATTAAAACCTGGAACGGATATAAAACCAATGCCATACCAAAGTTAAATATCCCCTGGATAATCAACAGAGCCATAAACAAATTACTGGAAACAAATGTCGTCACCAACAGTATCCCAGAAATCAGATTCAAGAAATCTTCGCCACCGTGTGGCACCAACGTAATCAGACCACGCAGTCCATTGACGATAAATTCAAAACCACGTTTGATTATTTGGTTGTTTGCGTGCGATAAATCGGCAACTGGCTGAACCAAGAACTCGCACGATTCGCGACTAATCCACTCTTTTTGAATAATTGCATCGGGACATTCAACTTTTTTTGCGCTGGCACCACCGCCGACACTGTCGTTGATTGTTTCGGTAATCGCGTGCGTATATATTGCGCCAAATTGCAAGAACGGGTTTATCAACCATTGCGTCATATAAACAGGTTTGATTTGCAATAATACCACGGCGGCAATCAATGCGCGAAATCCAGGTTGCATAACGTTTTTTACAACGGTTTCGCCGGTCATTTTGCCCGATGCCATTTCGCCGCCACCTGAAAATCCGAAAAACGAAACCCATATTTTTGGGAAATACATTTTAACCAGATACAGCGATACAGATACCGCCAAAAATCCCCAAACCAGAACGTATATTATCCCAGTCCCAGCGCCAACAAAGTAATCATATCCACCGGTTGCAATCTGCATCAATGCGTCCAGTACCATTGGAACCATTGGCGACAGGTCAAACGCATCAACAATTTCATATTGTGCATACGCCGGAATTGGCAATGCAAATAACGCCAGTCCAATCAACATTGGGACTGATGTGCGAAGTGTGCGAAATAAAAATTTGCGCAATGACGAATACATTATCTGTGTTTTTTATAATTTATCTGTTCAATTATATCACATTTGGGACAAAATGTGATATACTTTAAACGATGAACCGATTAAAAAAGTTTTGGATTATGTTTGTTTCGTTCCTGCCATTGACCGCAGGGGCGGTTGCGCCACTTGTCATTGGTGGTATCGCAGGGCTGGGGGTAATTGTCGGTTTTTCTATATATCGCACGGTTGCGCCGGTAAATATGGCAGATGCGATGAATTTCTTTTCGTCGTGCTGGTCGTGCCAGTTGTTTGCAGACATTATGTCCACGATGTCAAATTTATTGCCCCGGGCATACAGCGCAATCGGCACAGTTGTTATCCCGGTGGCGGCCGGACTGTCGGCGGTGTGGTTTGCGTGGAAATTGTTCAGCGGATTTATTAATGCAAAAATAGAACAGCCCTGGGCCATCGCAGGAAATTTCGGAACACATCTGGTAAAACTGGCGGTGGTGTGTGCGTTATTGGTGGTGCCACTGCCCCGTATGCTGTCAGATATTGTGATAACACCGATATTTAATATTGGCCTGTCGTTAAACCGCGCGGTTGCCGGTAATGACGCGTTTGCAGAATGCGTTGTCGCAACTGCAATGGCGGACCCTGTGTCGGTTGATGCAGCGGCCGCGTCGTCTGGGGCGTTTTCGCCACGTATGCGTCATAATTTGACGTGCGAATTGGCAAATGTGCATCAAATGACCGGTTTGGGAATGACCGTTGGGTGGACTATGCTGAATATGGCATTTAATTCTGAATATATGCACAAGATTATGTGGGACGTTCCGATTTTCCCAAATGTGCCGATTTTCTTTGCAGGATTATTGGTTTTGGTGCTGTTTTTATGTGCGCTGTTGCCAGTGCCTATGTATTTTCTGGAAATATTCATAAAATTATCAATGGATTTGATAATGTTGCCATTGATGTTGTTGTCGTGGCTGTTTTCAGGCTGGCCTATATTCCCAAATGGGGGCGGTAATATCCGTTCTATTATTGACGACGTTGTTCGTGCGACGGCCGGAATTGCGATGGTTGGCGTATTTGTGACGTTTTCAGTAATGTTTTTAAATGCGGTATTCGGCCAGTGGCAGGGCGCATCGCGATTGGCGGCGGCATTACAGGCAAACGATTCGTCTTTGTTGATGGACGGTTTGATGATGCGCAATGACAGTTTTATAACAATTATATTGATGGGCATATTTATTGCGATGTTTATGACGTCAATTCCTGCGCTGGTCAAGGCGTTGTTCGCCAACGTCAGTATTCCGACATCGTTCTATGAAACGACCAAAAAGAATATAAATATTATGTGGGAAAACCTGAAAAAATGGTATGCCGTGATAAAAAAATAAAAAATCAAGTCCTTTATTTAACATACCCCCCTTTTTTGTGCGTTCCGAATCTGATATAATTCATAGCAATGAAACAGTTTCCGATTCTTTATTGGCCACACAGAACAAACGGTGATAGCGATTACCGTTTGGCACGCAAGGTTATAAATACATCGGTCGGGATAATGCCTGATGTTTTAACAGATGATATTGATGTTGCGGCGATTCTGCGCGAAAACCCAGATGCAACGATATATTATCCTGTTTTTTGCGAATCAACCGGCTGGTGGGGCGAATTATTGGGCTCGGACGCGGTTGTGACCGATAAACTGATTATATCGCCGGAATGTCAACTGATGGTTATTCGCAGTGTGGCGGCCCCTGTGTCGCGTCGCACGGGCCAGAATCAGTTGCTGGCGGCGGAAATATACCCAACCAGTGGATTTTTCAAAAAAATGAATTCCAGTGTGGCGACGGTTGCAGATATGCTGGCGACGGACGCTGGGACGATATTGGCACTGTTTTCTGGGAAAAATCAGTCACAGTTTATAAATATTTTAGAATCTACGGGCAATTCGTATCTGGGTTGCATCGGCAGATACTAATAATCCTTGCAATATGCAAAAATCCTTGTATAATCTGCACGCTAAATTTATAAAATAAAAAGGGTAATAAGATGAAAAAAGGAATTCATCCTGAATATCACGAAATCAACGTCACACGCACAGACGGCAAGACGGTGAAAATGTATTCTTCTGTTAAAAAGGACTTGGTTTTGTCCACAGATAACTTGAACCACAGTGCCTGGACTGGCCAGCGTTCTAACACCGGTGAAAAGGGTCAGCGCGCCGAAAAATTCAAAGGTAAATTTGCTGGATTCAAATTCTAAATCACAAATCTGTGGGACGGGACACTATGGAACTGTTGATAAAAGGTTCAACTGAATTAAACAAAATGTTTATGGCGTTGCAGCGGACTGCATCTGGCTTGCGTCACGATTTTGGCGAGGTTGAAAACCTGCAACAGTCGTTAAAGGGTGCGCACGATTTCGTGCAAAAGGCATCTGCCCGTATAGAAGAAAGTATTTTATCTGATTTGTTGTTGGTGCGCCCATCGGCTGGGTTGTTGACACCAAATGTATCGCGCGATGGCGATGGACGGGACGAATTTGTTTTGTCGCTGTCGGGCGCGGCAAATTTTGTTCGTGCGAATCCGTATTTTGCAATTTCTTTGGCGTTGCGGACAAACGACGAAACAAAAATTGCGTTGGTGTATTCGCCGATTGATGAACGTCTGTATTATGCAGAATCTGGTCGTGGCGCGTATGCGTTTTCGGCATTTCATTCTGCGCGCGTTCGGGTTTCTAATATTGCCGATTTGCCCCAGGCAACGGTTGCATTTAACACAAACGATACGCGTACATTATCGGCCGATATTCGTCGCACAGGTTGTCCTGCGTTGGATTTGGCGTGGGTTGCGTCTGGGAAATTTGACGGATTTGTATCTGAACCGTTGGATTTTGCAGAAATTGCGGCCGGCGACCTGTTAGTGCGCGAGGCCGGCGGACAAATATCTATGGGGGCGGATTTAGTCGCCACCAACGGCAAGATTGAATTATAAAATCACGCGCCACTGGCGCGTTTTTTTTATGCGAATTTATGAATTATGGACACTTGCAAAGTTTGAATAAATATCTTAAACTTTGTGCTATGAAATTCAAAAAAATCTTACGTATTCTGTTAAATGTAATGTTTTGGTGCTTTACCGCGGCGATTGCTGCGTTGGCGGCACTGATTTTGATTTATGGTAATGATTTGCCAGATTACAAGAAATTGGCGACGTATGCGCCACCGGTCGCAACGCGTCTGTATGCGTCGGACGGGTCGCTGTTGATTGAATACGCCGAAGAACGCCGGGTATTTATTGATTTTGCCGATATGCCACCGATGTTGGTAAATGCGTTTGTTGCCGCCGAGGATCAGAATTTCTGGACGCACCCCGGCGTTGATGTTCAGGGGATAATTCGCGCGGCGGCGAATAACACGTTGGGCATGTTGGGATTTCATACCAGTTTTTCTGGTGCGTCAACAATCACACAACAGGTTGCAAAAAATTTCTTTTTGACATCTGAACGGACAATATCGCGCAAGATTAAAGAGGCGATATTGGCCCTGCGTTTGGAACGCACGTTTTCAAAGCAACATATAATGACCCTGTATCTGAACCAGATATTCTTGGGTGCGCGCGCATACGGCGTGGGTTCTGCGGCGTTGATGTATTTTAATAAACCTGTGTCTGAATTGACGCTGTCAGAATGTGCGTTTTTGGCGTCCCTGCCCAAGGCACCGAATAATCGCGACCGTGCGGTTGAACGCCGTAATTATGTGTTGCGCCGTATGGTAGAAGAAAAATATATCACGCGCGAACAGGCCGCAGCGGCTGCGGCCGAACCACTGAATATAAACAGTGGATTTACCGCCCAGATGGCGCCTGATTTTCAATATTTTGCCGAAGATGTGCGTCGTCAATTACTGAACACCATCGGGCGCGAACGTTTGTATAATGATGGATTGTATATCAAAACAACAATCGTCCCAGAATACCAGCGCGCGGCGTCGGCGGCATTGAACAAAGAACTGGACCAATACAATTCTGTGCGTGGTAAAAACGAACCTAAATTACAGGGCGCAATTATTGCGATGAATCCGCACACGGGGCGCATTGTTGCAATGGCTGGCGGCCGTTCGTTTATGGACAGTTCGTTTAATCGCGCAACCCAGGCAATGCGTCAGGTTGGTTCTACGATAAAACCATTTGTGTATCTGGCGGCACTGGAACGCGGTATGTCGCCCGAAGAATTGATTTTGGACGCACCGATTGTTGGTTGGCGCGAAGATAATACGTTGTGGAAACCTGAAAATTACGACAAGAAATTCTTGGGCGATGTGCCATTGCGTTTGGCGTTGGAAACATCGCGTAATATTCCGACAGTGCGCCTGGTTGAAAAAATCGGCGTGCACCCCGCGATAGAGGTGGCCCAGCGTTTCGGCGTATATCCAGATAACCTGAGAAATGTGAATTTGTCATTGGCATTGGGTTCGGGCGAAACAACGTTGGAAAATTTGGTCTTGGGTTATTCTGCGTTTGTAAATGGCGGTCGTAAAATTCAGCCGAAACTGGTTGATTACATAGAAGACAGATATGGTCGCGTTTTGGACGGTGGTTCAACAAAAATCATAGACTGGAAAGACGATATGTTGCCCCCAGAACAGATTGCCGAATCAGACCCGTTATCCGATTCGCAAAGTTTGTATCAACTGGTGTCTATTTTACAGGGCGCGGTTGAACGCGGAACAGGAAAACAGGCGCGCGTCGCCGGCCATACAATCGCAGGTAAAACTGGGACAACAAATGACGTCAAAGACGTATGGTTTGTCGGTTTTTCCAAGAATCTGATTGCAGGTGTCTATCTGGGCTATGACACGCCGCGCGCGTTGGGTCGTGGCAGTGGCAGTCACATGGCCGCACGTGTGTTTTCTGAATTTATGACAACTGCATTGGCAGGCCAGAAAAATCAACCGTTTGCCGTTCCAGACGGCTTGACATTTGTGCGTGTAAATCGGCGCAGTGGCGTGGCCGCAACGGCCGATCCAAATGGCACAATTATTACCGAGGCGTTCAAGCCTGGGCAAAAACCGAACGCACCCAAGGCGGCTGTTCAAAACGACAACAGTGCGGTTGTTGGGGGCGTTTTTTAAATTTACAATCTGGCACGTTATGATATAATTTCGTGTGCAAACAAAAGGGGGCAATGATATGAAAAAAATTATGTTTTACGGTGTTGCGGCATTAGCATTGGCGGCATGTGATAAAAAAACAGACGAAAATGTTATCGCGCAAACATGTGGCGATTACGCCGTGGAAATCAAATTGTCTGAAAACGCAGACACATTGACGGCGGTAATCAATGGTGATGAAACAGTATTGACGAACGCAGTTGCCGCAGATGGCGCACGTTTTGTCGGTGCATTGAACGATACAACGGTCACATTGTGGAACAAGGGCGAAGAATGGACAATGTTCTTGGGCGACGATGACAACGCCGTTGCGATTGAATGTGTGGCGAAATAAGATTTATTTTACCGCATCTTTGTGATAAAATGGTCAGCATAAGAAGGAGTTTTTTATGCTGACTAATTTTTTTCTGGCGCGTGGTTATTCTTTTTTTGCCAGTGGTTGGACCCAGTTTGCACTGGCGTTTGGTGTTGCGTTTTTAATAATGCTGATGTTTGGGCGTTCGTTTATCGCCGCTATGCACGCGTGGCAGAAAAAGGGCCAGCCAATCAGTGAAAATGTCCCCGAATCCCATCGGCAAAAGGCTGGGACGCCGACAATGGGTGGAATATTGTTGGTTTTTGCAATATTGATTCCGTCGGTGCTGTTTATGCCCAGTGACAGTGCGCCTGCGTGGATTTCGTTGATGGCGTTGGTTATGTTCGGCCTGATTGGTTTTGTTGATGATTATAAAAAGGTCACATCACAATCTAAAAAGGCGTCAAATGGCCTGTCGCCAAAAACGCGCCTGGTCATAGAAGGAATTTGCGTTATTATTTTGGCGTATTTGATAAACAAAACAATGCCACCATATATCCCAGAATATTCATTGGCGTTGGGGGCTGGGATAATATTACCGCTGGGGCTGTTGTATTATGTTTTTGCGTATTTTGTAATCTGTGGTTCGGCAAACGCGACGAATATCACAGATGGTTTGGACGGTATGCTCGCTAAATTATATTTGCCGGTGTTGGTGGTGCTGGTTGTGGCGTTGTATGGCGCGACACGTATTGGATTTATGGATACGGTTATGTTCTTGCCTGGGGCGTCGGGATTGTATGCGCCATTGGGGGCGGCGTTTGGTGCAGTGCTGGGGTTCTTGTGGTATAATGCGCGCCCGGCGGCAATATTTATGGGCGACGTTGGGTCGTTAGCACTGGGCGGATTTATGGGAACGGTTGCAATGCTGTTGAAATCAGAAATCATTATGGGAATTGCGGCTGGTATGATGGTTATTATATTGCTGTCGTCGTTTGCCCAGACAATGTGCTTTAAAATAACGCGTCGGATTTCTGGCACAGGTCGTCGTATATTCTTGCGCGCGCCGTTGCATCATCATTTTGAAGAACGGGGTTGGACAGAAACAAAAATCGTTGACCGTTTCTTTATAATGTCGGTGCTGTTTTCTGGACTGGCATTGGTGCTGTTGAAATTTGCCTAGATTAAAAATCCCCCAAAAACGGGGGATTTTTTTAATCAGTATATTTTCATAAAAATCGTGGTATAATGGGGCTATGGTTGCAAGAACAGAAGATAGTAAATTTACCAGTTGGCATTTTGAAATTGACCGGCGTCTGCTGGCGGCAGTGTTGCTGCTGATTGCGATTGGTGTTATGTATGTTATTTCCGCGGGCAGTGTGGCGGCAGAACGCATCGGGCAACCGTGGTATTTCTTTTTCAAAAAGGCGGTGCCGTTTTATTTCATTGGCATTACAACCCTGGTTGGGGCCAGTATGCTGAATAAAAAATGGGTTATGGGAATATCTGCGCTTAATGTGGCGGTTGGGTTGCTGTTGCTGTTGGTGACGTTTGCAATGCCGCACGTGATAAAGGGTTCTGCCCGATTCGTTTCAATCGGTTCGTTTAATATTATGCCGTCTGATATTATGAAGCCTGGGTTTATCATAATGACTGCGTGGTTTTTGTCACGTATGAAATCTGAATACGGCACAGATATATTTTTCAACAAGGCCGTGTGGCAATTTAAAAAACTTAGTTGGTGGACATACCTGGCGGTGTTTGTGCCGGCGTTATTTATTATATTCCGACACCCAGACGTTGGAACATCTGCGTTGTATTGTGGTGTGTTGGCAATGATGATGTTTATGGCTGGGTTGCCAGGAATTTTGGTTGCCGGATTTTTGGGTATTGGGGTGCTGGGGTTTATCACGGCGTTTTTGACGATGTCGCACGTACACGGGCGCGTTATGGCATTTGTGACAGGAACAGGTAATACGTACCAGGTGCGCCAGTCTGTTCAATCAATCCAGCACGGTGGCCTGTTGGGCAGTGGCGATGACGCGTTTGTAAAGCAATCGTTGCCGGACGCACATACTGATTTTATATTTGCCGCCATCGCCGAAGATTTGGGGGCGATTATGGCGTGTCTGTTGTTGTGCCTGTTGCTGTATGTGTTAAAGCGTTTAACAACTGATGCGATTGGTGCGCGCAGTCCGTTTGTGTTCTATGCCGCAGGGGGCGCGGCGGCGTTATTTGGAATCCAGATTTGTATAAATCTGGCGTCAACGTTGCACTTGATACCGCCAAAAGGAATGACCCTGCCGTTTATTTCATACGGGGGCAGTTCGTTTGTCGCGTTCTGTTTGTTGTTCGGTATGGTGTTGGCGTTGGTTCGCGAAGATAAATGGAAATAAATCAAAGGGGTACAGGTATGAAAATTTGGATTGCAACAGGTGGAACAGGTGGACACGTTTTCCCAGCATTGAGTGTTGCCGAAGAACTGGTTGCGCGTGGTCATCGTATCACAATTTCGTGTGATGGTCGTGTTCGTCAAATGGTGCGCAATGGTGCGCCACAGGGTGCGCATTTTTCGCATATCTGGGCGTCGGGCGTTGGCGCAAAAAGCAGATTGCACCAAATGATGGCGTTGTTCAAAATTGGCGTATCGGCGTGCGCGTTGACGTTGCGGTTTATGGTCGCGCGTCCTGACCGGGTTGTTGCGTTTGGTGGCTATGCGTCGGTGCCGGCGGTTTTTGCGGCGCATTTGTGGCGCGTGCCGACATTTCTGCACGAACAAAACGGTGCGATTGGTCGCGCAAATAAATTTGCGATGCGCTGGGTTAAAACATTGATGACCAGTTTTCCAAATGTGTCTGGAATCCCATCTGGCCTGGCGACAGAAATTGTTTATACGGGCCTGCCGGTGCGCAAGGATTTCTTGGCACACGCCGGCGCGCCGATTACAGGCAAATCAAAATTGTTGGTGACAGGCGGTTCTTTGGGGGCCCAGATTCTGGACGAAGTTGTCCCGACGGCAATCGCGGCGATGAAAAATAAAAAGATTTTCGTCACACATCAAACGCGCCCAGAAAATGTTGCACGTCTGCAAAAATTTTATGCCGATAACAAAATTCGTGCAAACGTATTGTCGTTTATTCACGATATGGCGGCCAAGATTGTTGACGCAGACCTGGTCATCGGGCGCAGTGGGGCCAGCACAGTCATAGAATTAGAAACAATCGGACGTGCGGCGATATTGGTGCCACTGAATATCAACCCAGACCAGGCTGCCAATGCGGAAAACTTTGCGCGTCTGGGCGGTGGTTTTGCCATAGAACAATCAAAATTCACACCACGCTGGTTGACGGCGACATTGTCGGACCTGTTTGATAATCCGTCGCGCCTGGCCAAGATGGCAAAAAAGTCATGTGTTCCGAATAATGCGGTCAAAATGATTGCCGACACGGTAACAAAATGATAACAGATGTATTTTCCGCTTGCGCCTGATTCGTCATTTGTTCTATGATTGAATCAGGAAGGAAAGGAAAATGCGTCAAATCGCCGTTTCTGTATTTACGATATTTGTTGTTTTGCCTGCGTGGGCCAGTGCGCGTCTGCCGGTGGTCAATATTGCCGCAGGTGGGGTTTCTGCGCGAACCGCCTTTGGCGAGGAAACGCGCGCACCCGTCGCGGTTGCGCCCGTTGTGGCTGCATCTGCGCCTGTGACCCAGCCCCAGAAAAAGGTTGTCGCCCGTGCGGCAAAAAAAACAACTGTGACGCCACGTGCGACGTCTGATATTACCGCCGGCGCCCAGATTGCAAAAAATGTTGATGTTTTGTCCCCACGTCGCCCCAGTGGTGATTTGTGGGCGCGCGCCACAGACGCGCCACTGCGTATGCCAGATGCGTCTGAGTTTGCGGTTTTTCGCAACGACAGCGCATTACCCGAAGAAAGTTTGGACACCACCGCACAACGCGGAAATGTCGTCGCCCGTGCCAGTGTGCAATCAGATGTTGCGCCACTGTCTGAATTTGATGCCCAGATTGCACGTTTGAACGAATTGCAAAAGCGGGCCGATAACAGTGTGACCGCACGCGCGTCTGCGCCGGCCGCGGCTGATGTCACTGTGCGCAGTATGCGTCCCAGTGCCGCCACCACAGAAACGGGGACAGATACATCTGTGAAACTGTCGCGTATGGTTGTGCCAATGGCGGACGATGTTGTTGTGCGCGCGGTTGAAAAATCCGAATCACCACGTATTATCGCGGTGCGCGATGATATGACGAAAATGTCACCGACTGAATTGCGTCGCGCATTTCGTAAAACGTTTTTATCTGAAAATAAACATTTATCAACATACCAAATTGATGACAGATTTGATGTGGCCAGTGATATGACCGCCACCAGCGAAGGATTCACTGCGCGTCGCGATTTGTCCGAGGCTGGCGGTATCCGCCCATTGGAAATTAAAATAAAGTTCCGGGACGAGGATTCTGCCCTGTCGCGTGACAATTATAATCTGTTGTCTGAATATGCCGGGATTGTTTTGGCAAACCCGACGCGTGCAGTCCAGGTTGGCATACCACAAAGTGTTGCAAACAATGGTGACGCGCGTAAATTGGCGGCGCGCCGTTTGGCCATCGTGGAACAGGTCTTGCGCGATAGCGGTGTGTCTGAACAGCGTATTTTACCTGTGCTGTCCCAGCGTAATGACGAAGGTTTTGTTTTGCGTATGATTTCAAATGACCAATATGAAACATTGACCCAAAAACGTCGTAATATTTTTGGCGACACGGTCAGTAAAAAAACATACAAAAGCATGAGTTGGTAATTCAACAAATACAAAATGCGTATTTCTGGAATTATTAAAAAATATTTTTCGGATTTTATTGATTTTTTATTTCCGCCGTCGTGCCCGTTGTGTTCAGCGGCGGTGTCTGGTCATGGGCAACTGTGCGCAGATTGTTGGACGGCATTTAATTGGATTGACGGCCCACGATGCGCCCAGTGCGGATACCCGTTTCCGTCGCATCTGGATTTGCCAGACGGGGCGTTGTGTCCAGTATGTGCGTCGGGGGCGGGCGAACTGGATTTAATACGCAGTGCGTGTGTTTATGACGATGCGTCACGGGCTGCGATGTTGCCGTTCAAGCATTGTGGACGCACGAAATACGCGCGCTTTATGTCGCACGCGTGTATTTGGGCGTTGCGTGATACTGATATTGCCCCAGATATTGTAATGCCGGTGCCACTGGCGTATCGGCGTTTGGTCCATCGCACGTATAACCAGGCAACGCTGTTGGCACGCCCGATTGCGCGTGCGTATAATGCGCGTCTGGACGTGGACAGTGTTCGCCGTAAATACAGACCAGATATGGGGCATAAAAACGCGCGCCAACGCGCAGAAAATATCCGTGGCGTGTTCCGGGTTGTTCGGCCTGATAAAATTCGTGGACGACGGATATTGTTGGTTGATGATGTTATGACGTCTGGGGCGACGTTTATGGAATTACGTCACGCGCTGATGCGCGCCGGGGCGACGGCTGTATATGGTGTGACGTTTTGTCGCGTTGTTCGTGCGCGCTAAGGGTGGGCGGTATAAAAAATCCCGAAACGAAATCGTTGCAGTAATCAAATCCAGCAACGTTG
>URSG01000015.1 GCA_900550565.1 uncultured Rickettsiales bacterium
CAACATACACACCAACAACGGCTGACGAACGAAATATTTCCAACAGAACCAGCGAATATACCGCATTATAAATACCATCGGCAAACCCCGTGAACAACCCCAGGTTTGCAAATGAAAACCCACTGACAGAATTTCTAACTGATAAATATTTATCTTTGGCCATAGCGGACTGATTTTATCACAAAAATGTTGATTTTCAAAATCGTGTTGTATTATTTTCTGAAACTTATTTTTCCAATGGCATCACGGCCAAAGTAATTATTTAACTTTTCTGTGATTTCGTCCGTCATATATGACAACTGTAATGTGAACGCCGGACTGATTGGGCGAATTGCAACATTATAACGCCCATCGCGCATTTTTTTTATTGCCGCGACCTGTGCGACCGATGAAATTTCCGGCCCCATAATTTCCGGCCATCGTGCGACCAAATCGGCATCAGATGCGCGCACGCCAAAATGCCGCATCAATCCGCCCAGTGCGCCCGCAATGGTTTGCGGACGACACACGCGTTTTGAAAATTTATCTGGTTGGTTTGACATACGTATATTCTTTGGGCATCAAGATAAACATTTCGCCTTGGGCGTGTTGACCGTGTGCAAACTTATAGGCCTCGTCCCCTTTGCCAAAGAATATGTCAGCACGAATCCAACCGCGAATTGCACTGCCTGTATCCTGGGCAATCATCAACCGACGGAAACGGCGTCCATCAGACAGGTTTGTGCTGATATAGACCGGCATTCCCAATGTATAAATACTGTCGTCCATGGCGATTGAACGAATCTTGGACAGTGGTGTGCCCAGTTTTCCAATTACATCTGGTGGCACAGATTCATAGAAATACACATAACGCGGATTTTTATAAATCACATCACGCGCCAGCGTCGGATTCTTTTTCAAATACGACCAAACTGCATCGGCCGAATACCCATTATCTGGGCGAATACCACGACTGCGCAATTCTTCGCCAATAGATTTGAACGGCATATCATTGACCGCGGCAAAGTTTAATTTCACCATTTTTCCATCGTCCAGTTGCAACATACCACTGCCCTGAATCTGGATATTCTGGACGTCAACAATATTTGCCCAATACAGAACGCGACCAATTTTCTTTTCTACGATATCTTTTTTGGCAACGCCCTTATAGGCGCGACCATCGGTTGGCACGCCCATCAACGGTTCATTGCACGCGGCGGTCTTGGTTCTGCACGCTGGGATAATTGGGGAATAGTATCCTGTGTATGTCCCGCGATCTGTGCCGTTATCATTATAAACCTTGTACGGTTGGAAATTAGATTCAAACCACGCGCGTACCGTTGCCGTATTCGCCGATGCCGACGGCAACATTCTGCATTTTTCTGCGAACAGTTCGCGGTCTGGGATTACGCGGCCCGTGTATTGAATTTTCGCCTTGCACGAATTACGAAACGCCTGTAAAGCATATCGCACGTCATCATCGCGCCAGCCTGGCAATTCACTGTATGAAACACGACGCAGATTTGATGGTACAACAGATTTGTCACCTGTATGCGTCGGCGCAGACAAATCACACGCCGCCAACGCCACAACCCCACACAGTGCAATAATCCACTTTGTTATGCTGAAAAAATTCCTATCCGCCATTTTTTGTTATCTCTCCCACTTGTAAAATAATTTTATAATGCTATATTATCATAAAACACGGGGTCAAGTCCAGGACGGGTTTTACCCCCACAGCATTAAAACAGGAGTAAAACACAATGGCAAAATTCAAAATCATTTCCCAGTTTTTAAAAGACATCTCGTTTGAAAGCCCAAATGTCCCAGAATTATTCTTTAAACAGGAAAACGGCCAGGCAAAACTGGAAATCAACATTGATATTCAAATCAAAGGCGCAGAAAACAACCTGTTTATGGTTGACCTGGTGACCAAGGTTCATTCTAAACTGGACGCCGGTGACAAATCTATCTTTTTGATTGAATCAACATATTCTGGCCTGGTTCAAATGGACGAAGAAAAAGACGAAGACGCGAAAAAACGCACTTTGCTGATTGATGTTCCGACCCTGTTGTTCCCAGCGGTGCGCAGTCTGATTACACGCCTGACCGCTGAATCTGGGTTCCCTGCATTTGCGATGCAGCCGGTTGATTTTGCCGAACTGTATGCCCAGAAACAGGCGCAAAACGCCGCAGCAAATGCGAAATAATATCGCACAGGTATAAAAAAATGCGCCAATCTGGCGCATTTTTTATTTTGAATGGCGTTGCCACAATATTGCCAATGCCGGCACCAAGAAAAACACAACCCCCAGCATTTGCCACAGTGCAATCCCACTTATCATTGAAAAGAACATCATCATCGGCGAAACACCCGTCACCACGACCAGCGCAAACAGGAATCCCGGCACAAACAATGCCAACGCGCCAACCACCAGACCCAAAATTACATTTATCAAAAATGCACGAAACAGCGTCGCCTGGCGCACATATAATTTCATATTTTGGATTTCACATATTTCTTTTTTCATAACAGCCCCCTTTTGTTTTATACAATCATTTTATCATATTGCGCGCGTTTTCAAAAACTGAATTTAAGCATATTTGCATGTGCCAACGCGATGGCAATGGCGTCACTTTCGTCTGGGGTTTTAGGACGCGCCGCCGGCAACAAGATACGCACCATTTTATACACCTGGTCTTTGTCGGCATGCCCGGCCGACGTCAGTGCCTTTTTAATCTTGTTCGGTTCATATTCGTATATCGGAATATCACGCGACGCCACCGCGACAATCGCCGCCGCACGTGCATGCCCCAGTGCAAGTGTCGTTTGTGGGTTTTTATTCACAAATGTAATTTCAATACTGCACACATCTGGGGCAAATGTATCCACCAATTTCGACACGCCACGAAAAATATTTGCCAATCGTTGTGGCATTGGGTCGCTCGCCGGTGGCAGAATAACCCCACTGGCGATATATTTTCTGTTTTGTCCCTGGCTGTCAATTATAGCCCACCCGGTATGCAACAGTCCTGGGTCAATTCCCAAAATTCGTGTCATATTAAATGTCCCTTTGTGTAATAATTATACCATAAAAAAGACCGGTTTTCGCCGGTCTTTTTTATATTTTTTACGCGCTGCGTTATGCCGCCGCAGTGAACACTTTTTGAACGTCGTCATTGTCGTCCAACGCGTCCACCAATTTTTCCAGTTTGGCATACGCTTCGTCGTCCAGGTCAACCGGCATATTCGGAACCCAGGTCAATTCTGCGTTATCAGGTTCACCCAAGACATCATTTAACGCCTTTTGCACGGTGATAAAATCATCAGGTTTTGTTGTTATAATAAAACCTTCGTCTGATGTTTCCAGATTGTCCGCATTTGCGTCCATAATGATTTCCATCATTTCATCTTCGGTTTTGCCAACAGATGCCGGATACATAATCTGGCCTGCGCGCGTGAACATAAACACAACAGACCCCTCTTCGCCCATATTACCGCCGTTTTTCGCAAATATGTTGCGGATTTCTGGCACAGTGCGACGTGGGTTATCGGTCAATGCCTCTACAATAACGGGAACCGCGTTCGGGCCATAGCCTTCATAGCGCACGGCAACATAGTTTTCAGTATTGCTGCCCGACGCCTTGTCAATCGCGCGTTTAATGTTATCGTTCGGCATAGAATTCTTGCGTGCTTGCAATATAGCCAAACGCAAACGCGGATTATTGTCCGGATTTTTATCGCCCAGTTTGGCCGCCATCGTTATTTCACGCGCCAGTTTTGTGAACAAACCGCTGCGTGCGGCGTCCACGGCACCCTTTTTATGCTGAATATTGTGCCATTTGCTGTGTCCACTCATATTTGACCTTTTACTTTAATTAGATTAGAATTACCCCAAAAGGATAACAAATGATTGGCAAATTGCAAGGGGTTGTTGATTATATTGGCGATGGATTCGTAATTTTGATGGCAGGCCCTGTCGGATACAAGGTTTTTACCCCAGACACGCTGTCCCCACGCGAAACGGTCGCATTATGGATTGAAACCGTCGTACGCGAAGATTCAATTCGCCTGTTCGGTTTCAAAACGCTGGCGGCGCAAAACTTGTTCGTGCAACTGACGGGCGTATCCGGCGTCGGGCCCAAGGGCGCGCTGTCCATACTGAACACATTACCAACCGACACGCTGATGTCCGCCATTGCAACGGGCGACGCAAAAACAATCACTGCTGCGCCCGGCGTCGGGAAAAAGGTGGCCGAAAAAATTATTGTTGAATTAAAGAACAAAATTGCTGGCAACGCGTTTAATTTTGACGCAACCGCAGACGCGGGCGGCTCTGCCCTGCCCGATTTGTTGGCGGCGTTGGAATCATTGGGATACCGCCGTCTGGACATTGTTGAAATGGCACAAAAATTGGTTGCCGCAAATCCAGGGCTGGACGTTGCAAAACTGGTTCCATTGGCACTGAAAGAAATATCTGGAAATAAATAATGAATAATAATGATACAATTTTTGCCCTGTCATCGGGGCACGGGAAAAGTGGCGTTGCCGTTGTGCGAATTGCAGGCGACAATCTGCACGATTTGTTTGCGCAATTACTGGGGCGCAGTAATTTTGATGCACGCCACGCGTATTTTGCAAATCTGGCCGATAATGCCGGCGATTTAATTGACCAGGTAATTTTAGTTTTCTTTGCTGCACCGCATTCGTTTACCGGCACAGACGTTATTGAAATCCACTCGCACGGGGCGCCGGCGGTGATAAATAAAATATTTGATTTTCTGGCCACAACTGGTGCGCGTATGGCATCACGTGGCGAATTTTCACGTCGCGCGTTTTATAACGGCAAAATGGATTTAACAGATATTGATGGCCTGGCCGCATTGCTGGACGCCCAGACCGAACGTCAACGTCGCGCTGCACTGAAATCTATGATGGGTCGCGACAGTCAAATTTATGACGCCTGGCGGTCCCAGATGATTGAAATCGCCGCATACGCCGCCGCGATTTTAGATTACGCAGATGACGAATTGCCAACAAACATCGGCGAAAAAATTCGCGACAAAGCGCAAATTTTATACAACGAAATAAATAATGCAATTTCGCGCTATGCGGCGTCACGCGCTATCCGCAGCGGTTTTAACATCACACTGGCCGGCAACACAAACGCAGGCAAATCATCATTGTTTAATCGCCTGGTTGGCGAAAGTCGCGCGATTGTATCTGACACGCCCGGCACCACGCGCGACGTCATAGACGCCACATTGGATATTGACGGATACATGGTAAACATTTCTGATACCGCCGGCCTGCGCGATACAGACGACGAAATTGAACAGATTGGAATTCAGCGCACAAATGACGAAATTAAAAACGCCGATTTGATTCTGCGCGTTGTTGACGGCACACAAAACGCACCAATCGCCAGTGGCGCGCCAAACGAAATTACGGTCATAAATAAATCTGACATGTGCGATTGTAAAAATAAAAACGATGCGATTTATGTATCGGCCAAGACGGGCGACGGAATTGATAACCTGATGATTGCAATCCGTAAAAAGATTGATGAATTGGTTGGAAATTCAGAATCCCAAATCACGGTCAATGCACGCACGCGCGCCCTGATGATGGACGCGACATACGAATTACGCGCCGCAATTTCGGTCGGCGATAATTATGATATGTTTGCCGAACACGTTCGTCGTGCCGCCGACGCAATCGGCAAAATCCTGGGGACAATCAGTGCCGCCGATGTTATGGACGCAACATTTTCACAACTGTGTTTGGGTAAATAAAAACCGCCCATTGGGCGGTGTCTAAATTAAAGAAAACGGCGCATCTGCGCCGTTATATTTAATTTATTCTTTACGGATTGGGTATTTGCCGTCAATCAAATTCTGCCGCACCACATGATGTTTCACTTTCTGTGTGCTGGTCATTGGCAACTCGTCGGTCGTCATGGCAAAGTGCGTTACCCATTTATATGACGCAACCTTTTTATTCGCCTGGGCAACCGCCGCAGCCAATTTTTCCAGCGTCATATCTTTATCCACACTGAATACGCCATAAGTCACCGTTTTATCTTTGACCTTGTGTTCAAACACGGCAACGTTTTTGACTCCTGGGATTTTCATAAACAGACCTTCCAGTTCATCGGGATAAACGTTTTTACCACTGTCCAAAACAATCACTTGTTTTTTACGGCCGGCGAAATGCAATTCGCCATTTTTATCCATAGATACCATATCGCCTGTGTTAAAGAATCCGCGTTCATCAAACACCTGTTCGTTGACTGTCGGATTATCCAGGTATCCACCAAACACCTGGTGACCGCGCAACCACAGAACGCCCACGCCATCTTCGTTTTTATCACGAATTTCGCATTCGTTGTTTGATGTTGGCGCACCAAACGCAAACGGAAAACGACGCTTGGTCGGCTTGGAAATACAGATTGGCCCCACGGTTTCGGTAAGTCCGTATCCCTGGATAAATGTCAGCCCCAGGCGTTCATAGAACTTTTCAACCTCGGGCTTGGTGGCGGCACCACCTGCAATCAGCAAACGCGCACGTCCACCAAAGATTTCCAACACGGGTTCTTGAACCTTGCGCACCAGAAATCCCAGACCAATTTTTTCCAACGTCTTGCCGTATTTCAATACGAACGACACCATCCACCACATTTTCTTTTCTTTTAACGCATCAATGATACGGTTTCTGATAACCTCAAACAATCTGGGGACCGCCGGAATCAGTTGCGGTTTGTATTTCTTGAAATCCGCCATAATTTCCTTTGGATTGACAGTCGGTTGCAACAGCATACCAGACCCATAATGCATAGTCGCCAAAATCTCAACCGCGAAACCAAAGATATGATACATCGGCAAGAAACCATACATAATGTCGCCTGCGTTTATCCACTCGTGCATATCTTCCAGTGAATTTGCGCATTCAATCAGGTTAAAATGCGTCAATGGCACAACCTTGGGCGTGCCGGTTGACCCCGATGTAAATGACAGTGTTGCAATCTCGGTTGATTCAACCGGTGCCGCGGTCAAATCAGGATTTGGTTTGCCGTCTTTTTTCGTAATGTCATAAAAATTAAACTTGTCCGTTTTATAGAAAAATGACTTTTCCGCGCAAATCATTTTGCATTTTGTGATTTCCGCCATATTGTCATATTCAAACGGTGTCAGATTTGTATCCAGCAGCAGCACGCGTCCGCCCAGATACCAAATTGCAAACATCGTAATTGGAAATTGGGGGATATTGTGTGCCAAAACACCAACAACATCACCACGTCCGATTCCGGCCGCATGCAGCGACGCCGCACGTGCGCGCACCATTTCAGAAAACTCAGAAAACGTGATGTTTTCGCGCACCAAAATCAGATAATCAGGCCATGTTGCCACCGCCTTTTCCAGCAACTGATACATATTCATAGTAAAAAAATCCTTGTTGTTTTTATATTGAACTGACTGTATTATATATCCAAAGGAAAAGATTGCAAATATGAAAATTTTAACATTAAATATAAACTCTATTCGCGCCCACGCAGAAAGTTTTATTGACGTTTTACGCAGTGGCGAATATGACACAATCCTGGTCCAGGAATTAAAGGTTGAAACCGCCTGTTTTCCACACAATCTGTTTGACGAATACGGATATAATATCAAGGTTTTTGGCCAAAAAAGCTGGAACGGCGTCGCAACATTTTCTAAATGTTCACTGGAAGATGTGACAATGGGACTGCCGACATACCCCGATGTGAACGCGCGATTTCTGGAATGCGTGGTTGATGGACGGGTACGCCTGATAAACGTGTATATGCCAAACGGCGACACGGTATCATCGCCAAAGTTTCCGTATAAACTGGAATGGATGACTGCATTTACAAAATACATCGCACAATATTTAAATTCGCCAGAACCCGTTATCGTCGCCGGCGACTTTAACGTTGCACTGGCCGATGTTGACGTATGGAAACCTGCAAACTATGTTGACATTGCAATCGCAGCACCTGCGGCACGCGCAATTATGCAATCGTGGATTGACAGTGGCTGGACCGACGCGTGGCGCGCCCTGCACCCAGACGATGTTGGGTTCACGTGGTTTGGTTATCGTGGTGGTGACACCGTTGGTAAAAATATGGGATTGCGCCTGGATTATTTTCTGTGCAACCCGGCGGCAATGAAACTTGTCAAAAATTGCGAGGTTGATATTGCCCCACGTATGGCACAAAAACCAACCGACCATTGCGGTCTGATGTTATCATTAAAGTAAATGAAAAACACATCAATCGTTTTTACGCGCCAGGTCGTCCCAGGCCTGGTATTTTTTATCGCCTGTTTCGTGGTATTCGTATGACATCGCACCGCCTGAATACGCGTTCACCAAACCGGTTGTTTTTTCAACTGCCGCCGCCATCATTTCTGCGGTGGTTTCCGCGTCATATTCAATCGGACGCACATCGCCATTTTTTAATTGCAAGAACACCATAACCGGTGTCTTTGATTTTTCAGTGGCACGAATCTTGAATCCCCCAGATTGCAGCATATACGCCTCTAGTGGTAATTGTGGCATATTTCCCTGGGCCAGCTGTGATTTATTCGGTGCCGTCCCAGTCTTTATATCCAGAACGCCCCCGTCCCAAATTCGGTCTGCGCGCGCACGAACATTACGCCCCGCGATATTTACCACGCCGCCTGTTTCTATTTCTGCATCTGGGTGCGCCATTAAATATTCAATCGCCACAGGCGCAATTTCCATAAATCTTTTATGCCAGAAATGAAATATTATACTGTCCCCACCCAGCACACTGCGCGCACGCGCGTCCATATCTGCAACCAATGCCGCGACGGTTTTACCCGGCTTTATATCTTCCAGTGCGGCATGCACCAATGTTCCAAACGCACGCGCGTCTGGGGGCAACCAATAATCATCACGTGGTTGCAGGCGCAAAATATGTCGCGCATAGAACGCATACGGATTATGTATCAGTGTTTCCAGTTCAGTCACATAAACATCTGACCAATCGGCTGGTGGCGTTGGCGCGCGATAATCCAGTGGTCGCGCCGGCACAATATCACGACCGCGCACCACACCCAATATATCATCGGCCGCCGTCTGGTCAAACGCACCACCACGCACCGCAACCCGTGACAAGAAACGCGATTCCGTCGTCTGGACACCACCAGATACGCGACTGCGCGTCCAATACACGTCCGCCCCACAGGACAGATTTATAAAATCCAACGATTGCAACGATACTTTTCTGTCGGCAGACGGCAATCCAATCTGGCGTGCAATTCGTGTCGGCAACCACGCATTTTCATACCCACGCGCAGGAAACATACCCTCGTTCAATGCGGACAAAATAACAACATCTGCGGTCTGCATACGCGATTCAATTGTCCCCAGCACGACGACACGTTGCGCGTCATTTGCCACACCGCGCACAGTGACAGATGAAATCGCATCGGCCAAGAACGCGCGCGCGTCCGATACCGTCGGCACAATTTCTGCGTCACGCAAACACGCCGACATATTTTTTATCGCGGCCCAAATTTGACACGACGCCCCGTCTGACACATCAAACATCGGCGCAAACATATCACGATTTTCATCAACCATACGCACAACTGTTTCCAGCAAATCGTTATCGGCCGCCGAATACAGTTTATCAAACGTCGCCGTATCCCCACGCTGAATCCAATCGTCAAACACGTTCAGTATCGCGCGTCCAACAGGCGTCATCGTGCCAGATGTGCCACCTGAAAAGTCTGCGTCAATCCCACGCGTCGCCAACGCCATTGCCACACGTTGATTCCCAGCCGCGTCCGGTGTTATAACCAGCACAGATTTTTTTTCATCAACCGCGCGCGACGCAATTTCTGCAATCGCGGCGGCCTCTTCACTTTCGCGGTCACACACAATTAAATGACAGTGCCTGATTGCATCGCCATCATCTGTGCGCGCCGGATTATTGCCAAACGCGTAATTGAAAAAGTCAATCGGTGACGGCCCAACATCAATCGGTTCTATATCAGATATCGCACGCCCCAACGACACCAAGAATTTATATTCTGCGTTATACGGATTTGTGTCGCGCAACAAATCATCAGGCGCACCTGCGATTTTCCCAGACAAAATTATACGTCCATTTTCACGCGTCGCCACACAGCGCATTAAATCTGCGGTTGCAGGCACACTGGCCGTTGACGCACACACAACAACCAAATCATATTTATCCAGCACGTCACACCACGCACGAATATCGGCGTTCCGCGCCGCCGTTTGTGTCGGACGCGTGGCAAAATACGCCGGCAACACGCGTGTTAAAATGTTTAACATATCTGCCTTGCGCTGAAAGTGTCGCGCATACGTGTCACCCACCAACGCGTTCCAATCAACTGTGCTGGCGTCCACACCTTCGTTTTCCAAGTAATCTGTCATTCGCACCAAATCGCGTGCCAATGGCAACGCTGCGGCTGCACTGCCGATACTGGCGTCTGCGGATAACAATTTGGCCAGCATAACATAGCGCGCCATATTAGACACCGCGGTGGCGGTCACGTCTGAAAAAAATTCTGGGTCATCAACCCCTTCGCCCAACGCCACCAGGTGTGGCAAAATTATCGCCCCCCCAGATTTCTGAACCAACATTTTTTCAACCGTCCGCACGGCGCGGCGACTGGGCAAGAATATCAATACGCGCGACAATTCCACACCCGACGACGCCAGCAATTTCCATAACGCGTCTGACATCTTTGCCGGATTAGTTGCATAAAATATATTTTTATTTGATGCCAATTTGCGCCCTTATTGGTTCCAAGCCTGTTTTCTTTTCCGCCGATGTTTCCAATATTTCTGCAATCATCGCCGGGTGATTTTCGTGTGACAGTTCGTGTTGCACAGATTCACGAACGCGTTTATCTTTCTTGGTCAAAACAACCTGGTATGCGACGCCGTGCGCATCACAAAATTCCATCAGTTCTATGTCAGACGCACGCGCCCCAATACGCGAATCAACCAGAATATATAACCGCGCCAGGTGTCGCGTCATCAAATATTCTTCCAGGCGACGCAACCAGCGCACCGTATCTGTGCGTGACGCGCGCGCATAACCGTATCCAGGCAAATCAACAATCATCACACGGTCGTCCAGGTTAAACATATTGATTGATTGCGTGCGTCCCGGCGTATTTGATGTGCGCGCCACTGCCTGGCCGACAATCGCATTTATCAACGACGATTTGCCAACATTACTGCGCCCGATAAATGCGTATTCAGGAAACATCGTTCGTGGCAAAGACGCAACGGTTTCAAAACTGCCCACAAATTTAATCATTTGCGTCCCCTTTGTTCAGCATACGACGATATGCCTCTTTCTTGGAAATGCCGGCACGCGCCGCCAACGCAGACGCCGCCGATTTAGTAGAATTTGCAACAATGTCATTTACAATTTCTGTAATTTCGCCGTCACTCATTTTATGGTCTTGCGCAGGCGCAACCACAATCACAATTTCACCACGTGGCGGTTCAATATTTACCAATTCCGCCGGATAGCCAATTATTGCCTCTTCGTGAATCTTGGTAATCTCGCGCACGATGGCGATTTGGCGGTCTGGCATAACACGCGCCAGCGCAGCGATTGTTGTCATTATGCGATTAGGACTCTCGTAATAAATAATTGTATGGCGGATTTTATTATCATCGCGTAATTTTTTTTCGTCAAAGAATCCACAAAACGTAAATCGGTCTGTTGGGAATCCAGACAACACCAACGCCGCCACCCCAGCCGTAGGCCCCGGCACAACAAACACCGGCACCCCGGCCGCACGCGCCGCGCGAACCAGACGAAACCCAGGGTCTGATACCGCCGGCATTCCTGCATCAGATACCGCCGCGATGGTTGCGCCATTTTGCAGTTTTTCAATCAATGTTGGCACAACATCGCGTTCATTATGGTCGTGACAGGCCACACGTGGTGTTTTAATATCAAAATGTGATGCCAATTTTGCAAAAACGCGCGTATCTTCGGCTGCGATTAAATCCGCATTTCTCAGCGTTTCAATCGCACGTGGCGACATATCAGACAAATTTCCGATTGGCGTTCCAACAATATAAAGCCCTGTTTGCATTCGTATTCCTTTTATAGTAAAATGATACAGAATACAAACAGGATTTTCAATGTTTATGAACAGATTTTTTGGTTTTTGCGCACTTGCGGCATTTCTGACGGGCTGTGGTGGTGGCATCACAAACAATGGTGGTGATTGGGGGGCCGAATACGGCAATGGTGCCGCTGGGGTTCCGTCTGCTATGCAATATGGCCAGTTTTCATCGGCCGACGGCGACAATCATCGCATAGCCGTGTTATTACCACTTAGCGGAACAAACGCGGCCACTGGGAAAACAATCCGCACATCGGTTGAAATGGCGGTATTGCAAAACGCGCCACAAAATCTGTCTGTTGCGTTTTTTGACACCGCAAACGGCGACGCATACAGAAACGCCACATCTGAAAACCCAGAAATTATTATCGGCCCAGTATTTGCCAATGACGCGCGAATGTTGGGCGTGGCAAAGTCTGCTGAAACGCCTGTGTTGTC
The DNA here is from genome assembly GCA_900550565.1 of uncultured Rickettsiales bacterium. Taxonomy (GTDB): domain Bacteria; phylum Pseudomonadota; class Alphaproteobacteria; order Rs-D84; family Rs-D84; genus Enterousia. The sequence continues at coordinate 12,592 of URSG01000015.1, forward strand.
GTTCACATCTGATGCAACCGCGGTTGGTGGTGGCATTATGACAATGAACTTGATGCCCACCAACAGCATAGAGGCTATTGCCAAAGAAATGTCATCTGATGACGTTAAACGTTTTGTAATTTTGGCACCAGATACGGAATCTGGCCGTCTGATGGCCGGCACTGCAAAAAATGCGGCATCTATATATGGTATGAAACTGGTTGGCATATTCTATTACGCGCCAGGCAATTCTGAATCTATCAAGACCACGTCAATGCGCGCATCAATGAACGTCGCACGTACGGCGGCCAATACACGCGCACGCGAAATATTGTCTGATATATTGACCAAGGAACGCCTGACTGCGATTGAAAAATCGTCACTGTCAATGCAACTGGAAAAAATATCAAAATCCGACACATTGGGCCCGGTCCCGTATGACGCCGTCTTGTTCCTGGGGACGGGCGACGACACAATGGCGTCGGCATCGTTCTTGCGCTATTACAATGTGTCTGCACGTGACGCGCGTTTTTATGGCACCGCAATGTGGGACGGTTCAAAAATAACATCTGACTTTACAATGTCCGGGGCCAAGTATGCCGCCCTGCCCGAAATAAATGAAAATTTCACAGATTTATACACCCGGGTTTCTGGGGCTGCGCCATCGCACCTGGCGGCATTTGGATATGACGCTGCGAATATGGCAATGGGTATGATTTATTCTGACAAATCAAACGCAGCATACCTGTTAGACCCCAGCGGATACATCGGTGCCAGCGGTCTGGTACGTTTGCGTCCCAACGGCGACAGCCAGCGCGCCCTGCGCATATTGGAACTGGACGCCAGTGGCACGCCACGCACAGTTCGCGCCGCGCCACAAAACTTTATAACGCCAATTTATAATATTGAACAACGACACATCGGTCCGGCACGCGAAATGGAATTGGAAACAGATGGCATAAACCCGATGAACTATATCCGAATTCCAGAACGCCTGGGCGGAAAATATAAATCCAAAACATTTGGCGCAAATATGACACAACCCGCGTCTGCGGACCAACCGATTGAAAACATAACTATACTGCCCGAAGATGACAGTGACCCTATTGAAAATCCAGACTTTCAACCGTCCAACCTGGAAAGCGTCAACCGTACCTATATTGACAGCGTAGAAATCACAGAGTAAGAAAAACAAAACCACCCACATTCGTGGGTGGTTTTATTTTGGTGGGAGTGGCTGATTCCCTCGCCCACGCTGGTGGCGTGGGACTGCGGGGCATTCGTATGTTGTGTGACGAGCACACCGCGACACACAACAACTCATAGTCAAACCGGCAATCAAATGATTGCGTGATTCAAATCCAATACCACATTTCACCAAAATAAAAACACCCACATTCGTGGGTGTTTTTATTTTGGTGGGAGTGGCTGGATTCGAACCAGCTCAGGCTTAAGCCAACAGATTTACAGTCTGCCCCGGCTCTCCAACTCCGGCGCACGCCCAATCTCTGTTTGTCCGGCATCATTTCTCTGCGCCGTGACAATGAATTTTCAGCCCCTGCTTTCGCTACGGTGAAAATCCTTGGTGCGGGCAGCGGGAATCGAACCCGCATTTCAAGCTTGGAAGGCTTGCATACTAGCCTTTGTACTATGCCCGCAACAAATTGAAAGCTTGCCTATTATAAATCAATTTTCCTAAAACGCAAGCCTTTATTGCAACCTGTTTTAATTCATTGGCGGAAAACAATCGCCACCACTTTTCGGACAGCACGCAAACGTTCCGCCCATATCGCGGAACAATTCATCGGCACAACAACCGTATTTGTTCGGCTTGGTGCCATCGGCACACAGACCGGCCGCAATATTCGCATTTATTTCCGCCGCGATTTCTTCGTCGGTCTTTTGTGGGGCCGCGTCCGTTGTTGGCGCGTCTGTATTCAGTACCATTGGGGTAAAGCACATACCGCCATCTGGTGGGCAACAGTTAAAACCAGCCGCCCCCATATCCGTATATGTTTCGCCCGGGCAGCAACCGTGTTCATCGGGCGCATCGCACGGCGCACCAGATTGCGCATCTGGGGCTGTGGTCGCGGTATCGTCGTTTGTCACCGGCGTGCGCGTCGCCGCAATAGATTGCGCCCCACGGCCACTGGCCGCACGTTTTACACAATCGCGACGATATTTTGTTTTCAGGTCTGACAACTGTTTCGCTTCGTCATCAGACAAATTATCACGCGCGCCCAATGTATCCACCTGGGTTTTAATATCCGCACACGACATACGCTGTGCAACATCTGCGGCGTGCGCAGTTGCCACAACAGACAACAACACAGGCAAACATATAAACAAACGTTTCATAACGCGCCCCCCCCTATTCTTCGTTTATAATTTTTTCCAGTTTCAAGATAAAATCTATGGTTGGCTCAGACGCCTTTTGCAGGGTATCAATTACCTGTTGCGCGGCGGCCTGCATTTTTACCTTTTTATAGACATCAACGACATTTTCTACGTCAGATTCCGACATATCTTCAACCGGTATCAACGCAGTTGCGATTTCTATTTCACGTGCGGCCAACGCGCGATATTTATCCACGTTTTCTGGACAGCCACGTTCGGCCAGACGCGCATATGTGTGCGCGTTGTCCAAATGAGCATATTCTCTACTATCTTTTTCTGAATACAGTTGCTGCGCCAGCAACTGTTCAATCCGTTCACAGGTCGTGACGTCCCCTGATTTGTCATCTGCGTCATCTGGCACCGTGACAGGTTCTGTATATATTATACGATTTGCACAATTATCGTTATAAACTTCCTTTAATTTTTCAACCATATCTGCATCATTGGTTGTCGTCATTTTGTTTATCAGGCTATAACAATCTTGTTCAGAAAATTTTATAACTTTATCGTCACTGCTGGGCGCGCGATTGTTATTCAATGTTGCGCCAACAAACACGCCACACGCAAACAATCCAACCAGCGCGACAACGCCCAAGACTTTGCGTGACACAGGAATTGAATTCACTGTTTTTTCATTTAATGTTTTTTTCATTGCTCTCTCTCCCTTGACTCTGGTTTTTATTGTAATTTATTTTACTATGCCATCACGGATTGTGATTGTTCGGTCTGCGCGCGACGCCAAATTCATATCGTGCGTCACAAACAGCATTGCCATTTTATTCTTGCGCACCAAATCCAACAACAAATCAAACACCGCCGTCGCGTGTGCAGGATCCAAACTGCCAGTTGGTTCGTCGGCAAGTAATATTTCTGGATTGTTTGCCAATGCGCGCGCAACCGCAGTGCGCTGTTGTTCCCCACCCGACATTTCCCCAGGCAGGTGTGATGCACGATGTGCAACACTGGCCAACTGTAATAATTTGATCGCGCGTCCGTTTGCCGCCGCCTCGTCTGTGCCGGCCGCCAACATAGGCAACACCACGTTTTCCAACGCTGTAAAATCCGACAGCAAGTTGTGTCGCTGATACACAAAGCCGATTTTATTACGACGCATCATTGTGCGCGTATCTTCGTCCATACGATTTGTTGCCGCACCGTCCAGCAGAATACTGCCACTGGTGGGTTTATCCAACAATCCAACGCATTGCAACAGCGTTGATTTCCCAGACCCCGATTGTCCAACCAGCGCGATAATTTCCCCACGATGTAAATCAAACCCACCACCGCGCAGAATATGCAATGGCTGGCCCCCTTCTATAAATGTCTTTTTAATATCGCGCACAGACAGGACGACGTCGCCTTTTTTTACACGCGATAAAGAATTCAATATGTTTGCCATACGGTTATACCCCCACGTCCATTATTCATTTCGCAACACATCAACTGGGTCAGTTGACGCAGCCTTCCACGCTGGATAAATCGTCGCCAAGAACGCCAACGCAATCGCCAATACCGCAATCCCAATCACGGTCCCAGGAACCAATTTTGACGGCAGTTCAGACAGATAATACAATTCTGCCGGAAACAGGTCGCGTCCCGTTGCCCACTGGAAAAATTGACGTATTGGTTCAATGTAAATCGCAACAACCACGCCCAACACCGTGCCACAGAACGCGCCAATAACACCGATACTGGTGCCAGATAAAATAAATATTTTCATCATTGATTTACGCGACACGCCAAATGTACGCAGGACGGCAATGTCTTTGTTTTTATCTTTGACCAACATCACCAACGACGACACAATATTAAACGCCGCCACAATGACAATCAGCATTAAAATCAAGAACATCACATTTGATTCAACCTGTAATGCGCCGACAAAGCCACGATTTAATTCGCGCCAATCACGAACAACAAATCCATCTGGCAACAGGCGCACCAACGCATCGCGCACCGCCGTTGTATCTTCGGGATTACGCAGGAACAAATCAATATGCGTGACCGCGTTTCCAATATTCAAATATTTCTGGGCGGTTTCCAGTGGCATAAATATATACCCTGAATCATATTCATACATACCCATAAAGAACGACGACATAACCGGATACGACATTATGCGCGGCATAGAACCAAACGGTGTTGGCGTTGCCCCATTGGCAGATACCAATGACACTTTGTCACCCATACCAATACGCAAACTGCGCGCCAGGGACGCACCAGCAATCAATTCGCCATCACGAATATCAGATAATTGTTTTCCATAAATCTTGGTGCCTGTCTGGGTCTTGGCCGCCAAATCGTTCATACGAATACCGCGCACCATTGCACCTGTGTTATTACCACCGGCGGTTGCCATAACCTGGCCTTCGGCGATGGGAACAATGCCAGTCACATTTGCAGAAACAACCTTGTTCTGTTTCATTTTATCAATCAGATAATCAAAATCACTGATTGCACCATCTTGGTGATAAACAACAACGTGACCGTTCATACCAACAATGCGCGACAACAGTGTTTCGTGAAAGCCGCCCATCACCGACATCACGACAATCAGTGTTGCAACCCCCAGTGTGATACCAATCAACGACACCCACGATATAACAGAACCAAACCCGCGCTTTTTCGCGCCCAGGTATCTGAATGCAATTTTTCTTTCCAGTTTTGAAAACAACATTTGAACCATATCCCTTGTTTTTTATCCACGCAAAAATTCACGCAACGCATCACCCGACAGTGGCACATCACTGTTGGCCGGTGCCGTGTTTGCATCAACGATTGAAATCACGCGTGGCGACATAAACACAACCAATTCTGCAAATGGCGAAATCAATGTTTCTGGGGTCGTCACAAACGAGTGCGTCGGAATACCAATAATCACATAATTATCACCAATACTGGACGGAATATTAAACGACGACAATTCGCCATTACTGGTTCGCAAAACGATTTTCGCATCAATTTTATCACGGCCACCAAAATCGCCATACTTGCCCGTTGCGCCAATAATTAAATCTGTTTCCAGGCGTTCTTCTTTGCTGCATTGCCCGATATCAAAACGCGATTGCCAGCCGTTTGGAATCACAAACTGGCCCTGGGAAATCAAGACAACGTTTGCCTGTTGCGACAAAAATTCTTGCAATGTTTTCGTATTTATTTCCGGCCCCACAACCAGCGCACGTCCCACCACGCCCGGGATAGACATTTTAATATTTTTGTCCCCGAACGCTGGCAACATATTCATCCAAACAATCGGGTTGTCTGTGCGCGGATACACGCGATACACATCAATGTCCCACGCCAGCATATATTTCTTGGACGCAACATCGGCGATGATTCTGGAAACCTCGCGTTCGGTCTGGTAATTTCCTTCAAACACCAACGTCTTGTCGTTCCAGTCCACCAACAGATTTCGCACATCTGCGCCACGCATTGCGTCAATCAACGCCATAATAATAGATTGGTCGTGTGGCATTTTTATCAACCATTTTGCACGATGCGTCAAATGAATTTCACCAGCGTCCGCATCATAGGAATAATACGCGTGTCCCATTTTTGACATCAATTCTATTGCATCAGACAATTTGCCTGAATTGATTGACCCAGACACAGTTTCAATCATTTCTTCGTCTTCTATGACCGATATATCTGTTCCGTCCAGCAATTTATCCAACGCGCGTTTTACCGTCAGTTTTTTGAATTCATAATCCGATACCTGTAATTCTGGCAACGCATCACCAGTATTCAGACGCACGATTTCAATTTTTTCTTCGGGAACAACAGAAACAACCGCCTGGTTATCCCAGTTCACCTCGCACCGTTTGGGCAAATCTAATGAAAAGCGTCGCGCAGTATCCGTTGTCAACGCCGCCTTTTTCGGGAAAATTGGCACAGAATTTTCATCAATTACCAAATTATCTACCACAGTCACAGTGTCATACTGGGGCGCATCCGTGGTGGCATCTTTCTGTGCACAGGCGGCCAAGAACACCCCAGCCAGCACCAGCGTTATACCACAACCAAATATTTTTTTTATCGCTTTCATACGCCATATCTCCTTTGCCACGTGGTTTTATATGTTCATTATTTTTTCAAATTCTTCCAGCGTCATTTCATAAATCGGTTTTTGGGTCGGCGTTGTTAAATCCTTGACCCGCTGGTAATTTTCATCAAAGCGTTCAATCACCCCGATAATTTCCGGCGTCAGTTCATTGCGCTGCGTCGCCATCAGGCGTCGCCCATATTCCGCAACGAATTCCAACGTGTCGGCCGCAAAGAAACGCCCCACGTAATTTTCCATTGCGATACCGCCCTTTTCTACACAGATTGCCGACATCATTTTGGCCATCTGGTTATAGAAGTTTGCCAGTTTAATAAAATTAGCAACTGTTATTGCCATGATATTCTCTTTCTCCTTGTTATGCCTATTATAAAAACTATTGCCCCCCAAAGGCAAATAAATTATAATATAAAACATGAGAATAAAATATCTGGCATTGATGATGATATTGGCGGCGTGTTCGTCCCCCAATCGTGGCAACATTGATAATGCGACTGTTTTGAATTGGGAAAACGAATCCGTCACAATGGAACAATTTGTCCGCGATCACAAGGCGTGCCTGGGAATTACCAAACCGTCATATATGCCGCGCAGCCGTATTGCCAAACTG
>URSG01000016.1 GCA_900550565.1 uncultured Rickettsiales bacterium
GCCATATATTCTTGGGATTTTTCTACCCAAATTTGTGGTGTGAAAAAGGCCCCGGTTATTTCACGCACTTTCTGGGGAACCAGTAAATCACGACGCTCTTGTATTACCTGCCAGTATTCACGTTTTGGTGGACGGCGGTATTTATTCCAAAATTGATTATGCTTATCCGGATTTATGATGGCGTAATCTGTTGTGAACAGGCGACCTTCTATCTTTACATTAGATTTATAACCGTTGCCATGACGCAGGATTTTAAGTCTTTCCAATTCCGATATGGCTTCGTTGTCTTCGGACAGCAAATCCGCCAAGTAAAAATCACCTGGGGTTATGCCAGCTCTTTTATTATAATCGCTGTCAATATCGCGAATATTGGTGCCCAATTCCTTTTGCCACTTCATAAAAATGGATACGAAATTATTAGCATTTATCTTCTTTTGAAGAACCTGGCCACGCAGACCACGCCCGGCAATAATTTTAGATAATGCAGATTTTAATTCTTTGGTATCCGTTTCATATTGGTATAAAGCCACTTTTCCTTCTGCAAATTTCCGTACCAAATCAATTGTTTTTGCATCCACAGCGCTGGGGGTTTGCAGCCAGTTCATATCACTGGCCGTACTTAATGCCTGATACAATGGATCAAATTCCACAATACCACATTTTACATTATCAAATCCCCCAATGTATTCGGGAAAGTCTATTTTTTCTGCATCACGATGAATGGTTAGCAGCAACTGGGCAAGCATACGATAAACATCCGTATTTTCATGCTTTGCCTCAAAATAAATATATGGCAAGGACAGGTCAATCGCCCCAAGCCCAACATTTCCCAAATTAAAATAATTCTGGAAAATATCTTTAACTTCTTCCTCGCGATGCGCAGTGCGCATCTGCTGAGCCAGTGTGATTGCCATTCTCTCTTCTCCCATAACAAAAAACCGCCAAAAAGGGATCAGGCGGCCGGGGAGTTGATAAATCAGAATATTAGTGATCCTGCTAGTCTTTCGGTTTCCCGTGTTGCATAACCAACAGCTCCCCGACCAAAGTCAGGGATGATAACGGTGCAAAATGCACCGAAAACATCAGATTACGATGCTTTCGCACCGAATATTCTGGACTTATCAAGGTCCCGAACCCAATTCCCATTGGATTCAGTGTGAATTATACCACATTTTTTTGCGTAAAACAAATAGGTCAACTAATTGATTTGACTTATCGCCGTACATAATCATTCATTGCGTAACAGTACACAGGGGACACGATGAAAACACCAGAAACTTACGCGGAATTGCGCGCTATACCCCGGATGAGTTATAAATTAAAAGCCCCGATTTCCCGGGGCTTTGAACGTTATATGTTTTTATATTCAAAACATAACTGATTCCTGGCGGATGGGGAGGGATTCGAACCCCCGGAAGAGTTGCCCCTTCAGCGGTTTTCAAGACCGTCGCATTCGACCGCTCTGCCACCCATCCGAAACTGTTTTAAACCAGCGGTCTTTCAAACCTGCGGTTTTGTTCGCACTGCCTTGCAGGCTCACCATTCGTTCGCGCTCGGCTACGCTATACTTGCCTCGCTGACTCATAAGCAAGACCGTCGCATTCGACCGCTCTGCCACCCATCCGAAACTGTTTTTTAACCGGCGGTCTTTCAAACCTGCGGTTTTGTTTGTGGCACGAGTTCTGGTGACTGTGCGCGTATATTCTATATTTATTTTTTACGCATTGCAACTGTAAAAATCGTTGCGCCGGCGACAAACATTATTGCCGACAACAACTGTCCCATCGTCAGACCCCAACTGGTCAAAAAGCCAATCTGGACATCAGGCGCGCGAAACTGTTCACAGAATATGCGCGCAACCGCGTATCCCATTCCCAGCATTCCGCCCAAGGCCCCGGCATAACGACGCAACCCGGTAAAACGATACAGACAATACATAAACGCGAATAACAATATGCCTTCGGTGGCGGCCTCGTACAACGGGCTGGGGTGACGGGGAATCAATGTTTCGCCGGTGAACACAACCGCCCACGGAACATCAGTTGGACGCCCCATAACCTCCATATTTATAAAGTTCGCAATGCGACCGAAAAAGAACCCGATTGGCGTCACGATTGCCAGCAAATCCAATATGCGAAACGCGATGTTATATGTTCCGCCACTGATGCCTGAATCTGGGGTATTATGCAATTTACGCGCGAATAAAAACGTCGCGATAATCACCCCAATCAGACCGCCATGAAAACTCATTCCGCCGTGCCACACCGCGAATATTTCCAACGGGTGCGCCAGAAAGAACGGCAGATTATAGAACAACACATATCCCAGTCGCCCCCCCAGGATTACCCCCAGGATTACCGCCGTCAACAAATCGTCCAGTTGTTTTTTATCCAGTTTTATCTGGCTGTCGGCACGCTGCATTAAATAGCGAAATAAAAAATACCCAGTGATAAACGCCGCCACATAGGCCAACGCATACCACCGGATATCTAGTCCGAATATTGAAAACGCCACCGGCGAAATTGGATTCAGTACTATTGCCATATTATCTGGTATGGGCAGAACGTGATTTCTGCATTCTCTGATACACAGGCGAACGCGCCAACGCGCCGTCCAAATATTTAATCACTTCTTCCAGTTTGGCAATTTTTTTTGGGTCTGCATCTGCTGTTGCACGCAATTCATCTAATTGCGCGGTGCGTTCGGCACGCATTTTTTCAATGCCTTCAATAGATTCATAGGCCTGCAAACGTCCATTGGTCACTTCTTGTTCCTGGACACTGTTGTCTTTGATGGCGGTCAAACGTCCGGCACCAGAAATATAAACTGTATTATACATAACATATCCTTGTAATATTTAATACCGATTATCTTGTTTTAACAGAACGCTGTTTCAAAATTTGTTGATAAATCGGTGACTTATTCAACGTCCCTTCCAGGTTCTTGATTACAACCTGTAATTTTTTTGCCAATTCGGTATTACCCGCGGCAACCGCCTGGGCATAGGCCTCTTTGCGATCTTTCAAAACTTCTTCAAGATTTTCAACTGTTGAGATGACACGTGTGCGACCCTGGCTGATTTCCAGGTTTTGCATAGCATAGAATCCAGTATCCCTGACATAACTGCTTGCAACAAAGTCACATGCCCCAACTGTGGTATTATTATAGATTGCCATTTTTTGCTCTCTTGGTTCTAAGATTACTTGCTGTGGCGGCTCAACGTTTGTTCCAGGTTTTTCACAATTTCCTGGGCGCGTCTTGCCCCCTTTTCATCCCCCAACTTGATTCTCTCTTCCAGTTGTTCCTGTGCGCGCTTTAAATCCGCGCTTAAATTCTTGTACAAGGCCGATTTATCATTTGCACGTGGGTCCATTTTTTGTGGTTTAGTCATAATAAATCCTTTTATTGTTCTTGAATTTCCCGATTCATTGTATTATATATTTATCAAATAACAAGGAGAAAGTTATGATAACAAAAAAATCTGAAACTATGGTTCGTGCCGGTGGCATTGACCTGTATCTGAAACGCATATTTGCGTTGATGTTCGGCGCAGTTGGGGTGACGGCACTGGCGGCGTTTATTACAATGGCAACACCATTGTGGGGTATGCTGTTTACGGCAACTGGTTTGTCACCGCTGTATTATATTTTGATGTTCGGCGGATTGGCGTTGTCCATCTGGGCCCAGGTGCGCGTGTTTTCAATGCAACCGGCCAAGGCCGCAGCGTTGTTGTTCATCTATGCCGCGTTGGTTGGTATTGTGATGACACCACTGTTGATTGTCGCAATTACAAATAACCCACTGACCATATTGGCGGCGTTCGTGCTGGCGGCGATTATGTTCGCGTGCATGGCGTTGTTCGGATACAAAACCGTCAAGAACCTGTCGTTCTTGGGCATATTCCTGATGATGGGTATGATTGGTTTAATCTTGGTCGGGCTGGCGTCATTTATATGGCCGGCAATCGTTGGTGGCACATTTGGCACAATCGTGTGTTTGATTGGTGTGCTGGTGTTCGCGCTGTTCACTGCGTATGATATGCAGAATTTAAAGAACGCGTATGCGGCCGGCGGTGACGAACATCAAAAAAATCAACTGGCTGTATTGGGGGCATTGCACCTGTATATTTCGTTCATCGCGATGTTCCAATATTTGCTGAGTTTGTTTAACCGCGACTAATCTGAACAAAAAAACACTAAGGACAGAGAAAATGGCTTATAAAATAGACCCTGCTAAATGTATCGGTTGCCACACGTGTATGGGCGCATGCCCAGTTTGCGCAATCAGCGCCGGTCCAGATGGCAAATGCGTAATTGACCCGTCAAAGTGCATTTCGTGTGGGACATGCGCGGCGGTATGCCCTGTTGCGGCAATCGCCCCTGATGTGCAGTAAGACACATAAATAACACAAACGGGGCCATTGCCCCGTTTCTTTTTGTTGCAAATATACAAAAACAGTATAATAATTGTTGCGTTAAAAATAGAGGATTAAAATGCCAGCAAAGTCAGTAAATGATATTGTCGCACTGTGCAAGCGACGCGGTTTTATTTTCACAGGTTCTGAAATTTATGGTGGTCTGGGTGGCGCATACGACTATGGCCCATACGGCGTTGAATTGATGAAAAATATCAAGAACGCGTGGTGGAACGCCATGATTTATTCGCGCAACGACATAGAAGGACTGGACGCGGCATTGATTTCAAACCGTCTGATGTGGAAATATTCTGGCCACGAAGGCAGTTTTTCTGACCCATTGGTTGAATGTAAAAAATGCGGTGCCCGTATGCGCCAGGATAAAATGAAAGACCCGACAAAATGCGACAACTGTGGCAGCACGGATTTAACCGACCCACGCGCATACCAGTTGATGATGGGGCTGTCTATTGGGGCAACTGCTGATGGCGCAATCAACGCATATCTGCGACCAGAAACGGCGACAACAACGTATGTGAATTTCAAAAATGTTCTGGACGCGTGTCCGCATAAATTGCCGTTCGGTATCGCCCAAATCGGCAAGGCGTTTCGTAATGAAATTTCCCCACGTGGTTTTGTATTTCGTATGCGCGAATTTGAACAGGCAGAAATGCAGTATTTTATAAATCCGGCCGAGGACGAAAAATATTTTGAATACTGGAAACAGACACGTATGGCGTGGTGGATAGATGTGCTGGGGATTCCGGCGGACAAATTGCGCTTTACACCACACGAAAAATTGGCCCACTATGCCAAGGCCGCCGGCGACATTGAATACGCGTTCCCCGATGGCTTTGACGAAGTAGAAGGTGTCCACAATCGCCAGGACTTTGACCTGGGGTCGCATACCAAGGCGCAAAGTGAATTTAAAATCGCAGCGCACGTTATGGAAAACCACGACAGCACGGTGAAACTGGCGTATTCTGACCCACAAAGTGGCGAAAGTTTTATCCCATTTGTTATTGAAACTGCGATGGGCGTAAATCGCGCTATGCTGGCCGTGATGATTGAGGCATATACCGAAGAAACATTGCCAGACGGCAAAACACGCACCGTATTGAAACTGAAACCAAAATTGTCCCCGGTCAAGGCTGCGGTTATTCCACTGGCGCGCAATGTGCCGGAATTGGTTCAGACGGCAAACGACATTGAAAATTCGTTGCGCGCGTTGCACATTGGCCGTATTGAATTGGAAAATTCTGGCAACATCGGTAAAAACTATCGTCGTCACGACGAAATCGGCACACCGGTTTGCATAACGGTTGACCACCAAACACTGGAAGATGGCACAGTGACCCTGCGTCATCGCGACGATATGCGCCAAGAACGCATTGCCATCGCCGACGTTCCGCGTCGTGTGACCGAAATCATCAACGGATAAAAAGCGCGCCCCAGGCGCGTTTTTTTTGTGTTGCGGAACAAGTCCCACTCTGGCAAGAGGAAAACAGGCATTGCAAAATAAAAAATGTCCGCCGGGGCGGACATTTTCATTACTGTTCTGACATAACCGGAATCACAACCTGGTCATTGTAATACCCCAAGAATCGCGAGCCTGTGACACAATACACCTTTTGCAAAGAATCCTTGTATTCACGCACGGCGGCAACCCAACGTTTTTCAATATCATCTTGGGCCCCCTGGTACCCAGAAAACGCGCCCAACGCACCACCGGCACCGGCACCAATCAGCGTGCTTTTTAACCGCGCCTTGTTCCCCAGGTCAATAATCCCACCGTCGGTGGCGTCCACCATCACTGGATAGAAATCGTCAATTGAATATGCGGCGTCGGTGCCAGAATCTGTTTGTGTCGGCAAATCATACGCCTCGCCCTGGGCTGTGCGGCCATAAATTTTAACGTTTTTATGTGTTCGTTTCCATTCGCGCCAATCAGATTTTTTCATACCGAACGTTTTGTCGCGCACCCCTGGAATCATCGCAGCGATACGCTTGCCTGGAACCCCAGCGGTTTTAATTTTTGCATATACCCCGGCATCCGATACGACCGTCTTGGACACTTCCTTCTTTTTAGAATCATAGAAAAACTGTTTCGCGATGTCCGCTTTTATGGTTTGGAATTGTTTTTCTGTGACCTCTTCCAAATCGTTGTCTGGATAAGCATCCAGTCTGATAGATACCAATTCCTGGGTGGTGCACTTTTTATCTTCACTGTCGCACAGGATTGTTGTTTTACCATCATCAATATTTAGATATGCGTTGCCTGTTATTGGCTGGCTGCTGACAATCATACCCCACAGACACGAATTTGAAACGCCTTTTATTTTACAGTCTTCTATGCGCAACACAGAATCACCCGACGCCATAATATTGCCAACCATACCGCCGGCGGCCGCATTAACCCCAGCAGACAACGCTACGTCACCGCCAACCTTGCCACCGTATGCATTTGCCGTCATAATCGCCGCACCGGTCAGACCACCGACCAGTGTGCTTTGTGTTTTATGTTTGCCTGTGCCAAACATACCGTCTTGGCCAACCTCGTTCTTGCCGGCCATATTTCCGGCGACCGCCATAACGATTGTGCCAGCCGCGATTTTCAGACCGGCGTTCTGTTTTTGTTCCTGGTTCATAATGTGAACGACATCGTCCTTGGTCGGTTCTGCGTCCGCAGGAAAGACAATATTGCCTGCGTCAACCGTGTATGAATATTCAGGAAATTCAGAAATATTGCACTTAAAAGAATCACCGGCCGCCAAATTAGCGCGCGCCAACACAACATCTTGCCCGTCGGCCCCCATCTGCAAACCGCGCAGTTCAACAACCGCGACGCACGTTTGCGCACCACCTGCGCCCATACCAGCCGTCGGTGTGTCCCACGCAAATTCGCCATTAGGATAAATCATCGCGCACGATTCCAAACGCGCAACATTTGTGTCCCCGACATTTTCGCCACGCGATAATTTTTGCGCCAAATCAGCATTTGCGACACGTACCGGCAAATTTGTTTCTGCATCCGCCGACCCCGTCGTTGCAATCGGTGTCTGGGACGCTATCGCCATTTGTTCACGCTGGGCATTTACCTGTTGATAGTCCGATGCATAACTGCGCGACGCATTACCGACACGAACGCCAGCGTCCGCCGGGACAGAGCATAAAGCATAGAGCATAGATAACAGATAATAATTAAATTTCATTCTCTCTCCCCTGCACCCTTGTGTCACTAGAATTGCAGTCTTGCCCGGACGCCCAAATCAATCATACTCAGGCGACCACTTTCATACCAGTTGGTATAATGGAACACACTGTCGTATGGGGCCTGGTATTCACCACCAGCACCGTCCCCCAGCCATTCTGTCTGGGATACAACAATACTGCCCGATGTTTTAACCTTGCCCAGATTGGCATAGCGAACAAAGAAATCTAATTTAATACCGCCGTCCATTTCTGTGGTCAGACCACCTTCTAGCATAAATGCAAATTGTTCACTTGTGCCGCCATTGTGATACGCGTAAATATCAGAAATACCCGTCAAGTCCCCTGCGCCGGCCGCCGACGGTTCCATTTCAGAATAAAATGTTTTATCATAAACAACATAGTCTGCGATTGTATTTAACGAAATACCAACACCGGCACCAATATACGGACGCAACGCCCCACCGGCCAGGTATCCAGTATATGAATCAATATTGTAATACAGATTCAGCATTGTCGTATTCGCAGTGATTGCACCACCACTGACCTGGGCATCAACATAGTCACCATTACCGTCGGCGGTTCGCACCATATTGGCATACCCCAGACCCGAATAGCGCAAATATGAAAAGTCAACACGCACATCGTTATTGATTGCCGCACCAACAGATACCTGTAATGGAATCACAGAATCCGAATCAAAATCCGCCCGTTTGAACGCGCCTGGGACAACAAATGCCTTTTCTTCGTTTGCATAATCAGCGTCCATTCCGCCATCAATGTTGGCCGAATATCCGGCCGACACACCAATATACAGCCCACTGTCCGCCAAACGGTCATAGTCAGACGCCTGGTAATATTGACGTCCGGCGTTTGTCGCACGGGACCCCACACGTGGCAACTGGCCCGTGATACGCGTTGGCTGGGCCGCGTTGTTTCGGACAACGGCCTGTTGTTGCACAACATTTTGATTTGTATTTACAACACGACTATTTGCCGACGGCAGGTACATAACCTGGCCCTGGGGGGTGTTTGCCTGGTATGATGGCACGGCCACATTGGTCGGATACGCCGCCTGGTACACAGGATACGCCGCGCCCGCGCAAATTGGCAATGCCGCCAGCACGCCCGTTAAAACGGCAAAAACATTAAATTTTTTCATATAATCGCCCATTTCTTTTTAGCATATTATATCATAAAAATCGTCCCCATAAAAGCATTTAGTATAAAACAAAATCCCGCACCAGGCGGGATTTAGTCCAATATATTTTGTTGTTTTTATTGTCCAAGACCCTAGAACGTAAAGTTCAAACGAACACCCATTTCTGCCTTGACATCGGTCCCGTTCTGGGATTTACGATGCGAGTCGTCAAATGTGTATTCGCCATACAGCGTCACCTGGGTATTGTCTGTCAACTGGTTCGCAACAGAAACACCGACAACATATTCGTCCCAGCCGTCTTCCATATTGGACAACTGTTTTTCCAGTGCCACTTTCAAAGGTTGCAACTGGGCTGGAATATCGCTGGTGATTTTTTCAACGCCCTTGTCCGAATGGCGATTGAATTTGAACCAGCCGCCCGTGCTCCACCGGTCAGAAAACTGATAGAATCCATTGATACCGGCACTGAAATCAGTATAGCCCTTAATCTTTGCAGAAATCTGACTTGGCGCACCAAACATTGCCAGTTGCGTCGCGGTTGACATTACACCCATTCCCCCACCTGGCAGTGGTATAGCACTCATAGGTTTCGTATCACCAACAACACGTATCATATTGTTGTCATCGGCAAATGTGCGTAAAACTTCGGCATAGACCTGTAATGTCAATTTATCCCAAACGTGACCAAACTTGGTCCCAGCGTGGAATCCCCACATACCGTCGGAATAGTTGTCATAGTCAAACACGCCATACACACTGCCTGGGTGCTGCAAATCACCCTTGACGTTATATGTGCCGCGCATTTCACCGACGCCGCCCAAATGGATGTCGCCATACACGTCCCATACAAACCCGTTATACAGGTTCAAAATACGGTATGTTGTACCCAGTCGTCCACCCGACAAACCGGTGCGGCCAATATCGTTGTCGTGGGTATATTGCAACATAAAATGCGTCGCCCAACGATCGGTAATGCCGTATCCCATTTCTTCTTGGACACGAACAATCGGAAATTCAAATCCACCGTCGTGATTTTTTTCGCGGTGTGCCCATGAATTATCGGCAACCTTTAACATAATACCGTTGGACAATTTGGAATAGAACATATTCTGTTCTGGCAAATACAACGGATTTTCCATATTGTGGACCGTTGAATACAACTGGCCCGGAACGTTCGCAGCCATCGCAGGCATTGTCAGCACAGACGCAGCAACTGCAAACTTTACAGATTTTTTCATCAAATAACTCCTTCGTTGTGATGAAACACCACAGCCCCCATTATTGGCAAGACTGGGGTCCATATCCGCACCGCCCATTATTGGCAACAGTGCGCTTTTATGATACGAACGTTCACCAGGATATACCCATTTTGGGAACAATGTCAAAGGAATCTTTTTCTTGCAAAATTTATTTATGCTGGTATGCCAAAACGTATGGAACAATTTTTTCCCACGATTCTGGGGAAATCCACGAACGCGGAATCACAATGCTGTTGTGCTGGCCGGCCGACATTTTGGGCAATACATCACAATTTTTTGCATTTATGATTTGTGGCAACGAAATTGTCACGCCACTGATTTGCCCTGGCACAACAAATGTAATTTCTGTCCCGGCGCGAATTTCATTTCGTAATTCTAATGTGATTTTTTCTGAATCAGTTGCCGTCACAACCCCTGCGACGTGCCAGTCAGATGTTGACCGCGTTGTTTCATAATCGTGCGCGTCCGCCCCCAAATTCCCGTCAAAGAATGCCGTGGTATAACCGCGCGATTCCAGTTTATTTAGTTCCGCCATAAATGGTGCCGGGTCAAAATTATCAGGGTCCGCCGCATACGCGTCCATCGCGCACCGATACGCATTTGTCACCATACCGACATAGTATTCACTGCGATTGCGACCCTCTATCTTTAACGAATCAGGACGCGCGGCAATAATCTCTGCCAGGCGTGGCATCAAACACAAATCGCGCGAATTCATAATATACGCGCCACGTTCATCTTCGGTTATCGGCATTTCAATCCCAGATTCTGTTTCGCGCAAAATAACATCATATTTCCATCGGCACAGTTGTGCGCACGCCCCACGATTGGCCGGGCGACCGGTGATAAAGTTGGACAACAGGCAACGGCCAGAATAACTCATACACATTGCGCCGTGAACAAAAATTTCCAGCCCAACATCTGGGCAGGCGGCACGGATTTCACGAAATTCTGCGAACGGAACCTCGCGCGCCAGGACGCACAGACTGGCACCTGCGTTTTGCCAGAATTTGACCGACGCCGCAGAACAAATATTCGCCTGGGTTGATACGTGTATCGGCATATCAGGGTGATGTTCGCGCACCCACATCATAACGCCTGGGTCGGCAACAATCAACGCATCAGGGGCCAGATAGTTTATTATTTCACTGACGCGTTTCATATTTGCATACTCGCGTTCGTGCGCAAACAGGTTAAACGCCAAATAAACCTTTTTCCCGGCCGCGTGCGCCAGTTCTATGCCCTGGCGGACTTCATCAGTGGTGATTTTTGCACGCGCACGCATTGAAAAGCCCGGCAACCCAGCATAAATTGCGTCAGCCCCATATAAAATAGCGGTTTTGAACGCGTCCAATGTGCCTGCTGGGGCCAATAATTCTGGTAATTTAATCATAATTTTGCCTTTGACATATATTTTTTACAGTTATTATATAAAATCAAGTGATTTATAAATTTTTATACTTGAAATTATTTTCTGAACCATGTATAGTAAAGCCCGTTGCCAGTTTAGCTCAGCTGGTAGAGCATCTGATTTGTAATCAGAGGGTCGTTGGTTCAAGTCCGACAACTGGCACCAGAATTACCGCGGTCACTCGCGGTTTTTTTATTTGATTATACAAAAAACGTCCCTGGGTGGGGACGGAATGAAAGGTTCAGAACACATATAAATTTTACTTTTTACGGATGCGCGACTTTGCACGACGCGATTTTTCAACCGCCACATCATCGTCATCATCAAAATCATCGTCCGTATAATACGCGTTTGTTATATCGTCCAATAAACGACGCACATTTGCATTTCGGGCGGCGTATTTCTTTATACCGACAACCAATGCCGCTGTGATTATTTTTTCCAAATCTTGTTGTGAAACATTGCGGGTAATGCGGTCACGGACGTTTGACGCAATACGCATCGCCGCGCCACGTGCACGATAGAACACAGACCGACGACGACGACGCGCAACGATGATTTCGTGCGTCCACATAATAATTAAAAATATCACCATCGGCACCGCAGCGCACACGACAAAATATTTAAATACGACATCGCCACAAAATCCTAATCCAAACATCGGCGCACAGGTTCGCATAGTATGCAACAATATCGTCGCAATAATTTCATAGATAAAAAATATCGTCAGGTATATTTTAAATCGCAACATTTTTAGTCCTTTGTTTTATACGTTTATATTTTCGCATAATGATAAAAACATTTCATCGGGAACAAATTCACAAAAAAAACGTCGCCCGCCAGGACGGGTGACGTCTGTGAATTTATTCACAATTTCGCTATTCTGTATCAGCGTTTCCTTTTTCGGCACGCGCCGCAGATTCAATCTGCAACAACTGGTTTTCCAGTGCTGTGCGTTCTGATGATTTATAGCCTGTTTCAGGTGCAGGCTTTGCCGCCGGCGCAGAATCAGTTTTATTGTTCTGGGCGGCTGGGGTCGGCTTTGCATCTGGGCCAGATGTTTTTACGGTCCCGGCCGGCACATCGCCCGACACCGCCGGATTTATCAGGTTGTTGTAAATTTCCGCCGCCTGTTGCGTGCCGGCGACATCACGCGCCAACAGTTTATTTTCAGCACCCGGCACAAACCATTTATCCAGTTTAACCGCCGTCAACTGCATTACCGGACGCGTCCGCGCGTTGGCAATCCAGTCTGGCATTTGGGGTGCATCTGAAAAATACCACAACGCCCCCCAATAAACAACGCCCATTACAAAGATTCCGCGGATAATACCAAAGATAACCCCCAGCGTATGATCTGTGACCTTCATCATACTGTCTTGAACCTTGTCGCGCAGTTTCTGGTTAAAGAATCCGACAATCAACAATATCGCAAAAAATACGATAAAGTATGACGCAACCAATGTCCCAACCGTAGAATCCGGCAAATCAAACCAATGTTGCAACAGACCGTCCAACAATGGTGACACAAAACGTGCCGTCACCGCCGCCACAACCCATGACAACGTTGCAATTGTTTCATACACACCGCCACGTATTGTCGCCCACACAGTGGACGCCAACACGATGCCAATATATATATAATCTAAAACAGTCAAATTAAACATAGGCTATCCTTTTAGGATTTTCCGTTTACCGTTATTTCTTTTTGCGAACCAGAATGAATCCCAACGCTGCAACCAACACAATCAGCAAACCATAGAAATAGATGCTGGAATTATTTTTTTTTTCAACTGTCGTATCGGCAGCAACCGTGTTTGGATTGTATTCAGACACCGCCGATGCGCGATCTGGGTGTGCAGCCTTGAACGCGTCTGCATCAGATTCCATTGCCTTGCGATTTTCGGCCGCCGCAGATTTTGCTGCGTCTGACATATCCGCTTCTACTGCGTCACGCAAATCTTGCTGCATAAAATCAGCATATCCCTGGAAGCATTTTTCGCCAATCACAATTACCGGCACGCCACCAGATTCATATTCGCATTTCTTTAACGCGTCCTGGAACATCGGCAATGATTCCTG
This sequence comes from uncultured Rickettsiales bacterium, assembly GCA_900550565.1. Lineage (GTDB taxonomy): Bacteria > Pseudomonadota > Alphaproteobacteria > Rs-D84 > Rs-D84 > Enterousia. Next base: position 13,539 of record URSG01000016.1, read on the forward strand.
GACCATAACATTAACCTCGCTGACCTTTAATTCAGGGTATTCATAAACCAAATTATTGCTGATGAATTCGCGCGCGTGATGACAATGCGGACAGGTCGGCGAATAATAAACCGTAATATCCGCAGCAGATGCCGCACCAAAAATCGCCATACCAAACACAGCGGACAAAATTGATAATTTTTTCATTTTTTCTCCTTTATTCCTGACCTGATTATAGGAATCTGGGCGCGCCGGTGCAAGCCATTTTTATACAAATTATGCAAATTTTTATTATCGCCCTGGGCGTTGCAAGAAACGAACATCATCAAATTCAGAATACCGTTCAAACATCGCGCGCGCAAATGGACACAGGGGGATAATCTTGCGCCGTTGGTGGCGCGCCAGGTCGCATACGTGTCGCACTAAATTCAGACCGATTTCTGCATTTCTAAAATCTGGGCTGACCGCCGTGTGGTCAATCACCAATCTGTTCAGTCCCACGCGCACGAACGTTATTTCGCCTATGTGATGGCCATCACATTCCGCGTTAAACCCCAGTCCGTTTGTATATAAAGTATATGTTATTTTTTCTGACATTATATCGCGCCCCCTAATTAAAATTATACCCACAGGACGCGTAAAATAAATATGATTGAATCCATAAAAAACGGGGAAAATTCCCCCGTCTGATATTATTTGCCGATTGAATCATAGTTTTTACGGATAATCTTGGCACACTTGCGCAGTGCCGCCGATTCCGTGGCCGACATCTTTGGCATAATTGGGGCTGACGCGCCATCTGCGCCGACAATGCGTGGCAACGACATTGCGACCGCATTTGCACCGACGCCATTTACACAACTGACGGTCAATATGCGATGTTCGTTATTGATTATACAGCGCAACAAATCCGCCGCTGCTGCGCCGATACCGTCCCAGGTTGCACCACGGCCCTGGATAATTTCGTATGCCGCATTACGCACGCGATGTTCAATCGTTGCGCGCGTTGTCGCCGGCAGTGGTGTTTTCATCTGGCGACAGAAATCGTCCAGCGCAATCGCCCCAATCGTGGCCGACGTCCAATTTATCATACTGGAATCACCGTGTTCACCCAACACGTATGCGTTCACAGACTGGGTTGATACCGATAATTGACGCGACAAAATCGTCCGCAGACGCGCCGAATCCAACATAGTCCCCGTTCCAATCACGCGCGACGCCGGCAACCGTGACAATTTCTGGGCCAGCATAACCATCACGTCCAGCGGATTTGTCACAATGATAATGCGAACGTGCTTTGGGTCAACATTTGCCATAACGCGCGGCACAATATCAGAAATCACCGCAACGTTTTTATTCAATAAATCTGTGCGTGTTTCGCCCGGCCGTTGATTTGCCCCAGCCGCGATGATAACAATATCAGACCCACGAATTCCGCGATAATTACTGACCGCAGAAATTTTAACATCAAAACCGAAACTGGCGGCGTGTCCCAAATCTTCGGCGGCGGCACGTGCGCGAATACCGTCACGGTCAAACAAAACAATTTCATGCACGAACCCAGTATTTTTAACAGCGGTGGCCACAGCCGACCCGACCGTTCCAACACCAATAATTGCAATTTTCATGTGATTCCTCTCTCTGTTTTTTTGTCGGTCTGATTATATCAAATTTTTACCCCACCGTCCAGAAAACCGCATAGGATTTATTATCAGATTGATTTTGTATGCGATTTGTGGTATAATACGCACACTTGCCGATGCAGACTGCGTCGGTCTTTTTTTATTCAAACAACCACGACCATGAAATTCAAACAAAAAGGTCCAGTATCATGGTATGCATCGAGACGTTGTGCACAATAAAAATAGCGGCAAGTCCGCTATTTTTATCTGTATAATTCACCGTTGTAATTCCATGGCTCTTTTTCAGCCCATAAAATATTACGTTTAACAATATGCGCTGGATTTCCAGCAATGATGCAATTATCTTCACTGGACAAATCATTACACACCAAAGAACCATAACCAACGACACAGCCACTGCCAATCTTTGCATGTTTCAAGAAACAAACATTCATGCAAACCCAATTATTATCACCTATGGTAATATTTCCACCAGTATTGGTTACATGATGTGTCACAGGGTCAATAATACTGTGCCCCTCGCCAGCCCAAAAAGTAATTTCAGAACTAAACAAATTATTATTTCCAATGTGAAAGGTCGTTTTCCCAGAACAATACATGTACAGAGTTGATTCACAGATATAAGTATTGTTGCCAACAGTTGCCTGACCATTGCTGCCCTGAATGTGTGCTTTCATTACAATCAAGCAATTTTCGCCTATTTCAAATGTATTATTACAACCATTCCAAAAATTAAACTCAATAAAGAAGCCTTTTTTCTGTATAACAGAAATGATTACACGATTGCCGGAACATCTGCCTGCGGCCTTTAAGTGTAAAAATTTTGGAATATGTAATGGATTTATCACTCGTTTCCCATCTGGATAAATCAAGGTCAGAGAATTACCCTTGTGATAAAAATGCAAACAATCACATAATACTTTTATCCGCTTTGTTTTAAACGGAATTGTATTTAATACGCGATATAAAAACTTATACACTTTGTTCACTTCTTTTCCTTTTTCATGGGATATGCTTCTGGTTGTTTGGCCTCGCCCAAATATTGGCGATAGCAATTTGTAAAATGCCCCATATCTAATGCTTGGTATCCAGCGTTTGACAAGTCATACGCCAATACCGTTGCCGTTGGGCCTGCGGCAATAAAAAATAATGTGTCGGCCGGTTGTTGCATACATTCTGATAAAATACGGTCATAATCATCAAATGCGTTGGTGGCGGGAACATGAATTTCTGTTTTTGATTTTATGTTTCCGAAAATACGTTCGTCATACTCAAATCGACCATTTTCTGGTACAACAAAACAGACATTGCGATTACGCCATATACTGGTTAAATCATCAATGTCCAATTCATAAAAGACCGCATCGCGCGAGAAAAATGAATTGCCGTATTCAGGATTTATAAACAGTGGTGACAATGTTGCCCACCGTTCACGCCAATACCATTGCCAAAATGACAGTCCATCGCGAAAGTTTGCGATATTATTATGCAATGCGTTGAATGGTGGAATACAAACAATCAAATTTTTATCACTTGGGTGTTTCAATATTTCTAACAAGCGACGCGATAATTCGTCGCTGGGGCGTTGATAAGGGTCTTCCTTGTTGCGTTGCATTGCAATATCAAATTCGCCGTCACCAAATCGTGCCAGCGATGCACCAGATTTTATCATTTGCAACATATCAGCAAAATCCATAATCTTTGGAAATTTGGCCTTTATGTCCATTAAATTACAAAAATCACGAACAAACGTATCTGTGTGGCTGATTTTCGAAATAATATTTGGATTCAAAAGGGCGCCAATACTTTTGTCATATTCAGTATCTATGTTCAAAGTGCCGTCACGAAATCCATTATAGAAATACCGCCAGTGCGCACCAACATCGCGTCCCAATTTAGTGTTGCGCTCGAATGCAGCCCCGCCTGTAATCATTTTGTCGCGAAAACGCTGGCGACCACGACTGCTGAAATGATAAATTACAATATCATTCGCCATTGTGCGCGGGTACCAATATACGGTATCTGCATTATGATTGCCCATGTGAATGTGGACGTATTCTGATGCACGAATGACAACCTTGGGAATTTGACGTGTAAATTGGTTGAACCGTGACAGTTTGCCCGCGGCCTGTAATTCAGAAATCTTGACATCTGACAAATGCTTATCAATCATCGTGGTGTTGTCACGCCAATCGCCACCAGTGTCCAACATATTATAAATTGGTACAAACAACATATTTGCATGTGATTCACATAATTCATTTTTCAAGTTGCCAGATTTAGCACGCCAAAATTCATCAGCGTCGGCGTTTATAATCCAATCTGCCATATATTTATTGCGCGCCAATGTTGCCATACGATGCACCCAATTCGCTTGGGAATAATCCTGCGATGGCTCGTCAATAATTTCTAATATCCAACCACGTTTCATATATTCTTGCAGTATCTCACGCGTGCCATCTGTGCTGATGTTGTCAGTGACAATAAAACCATCAACACCCATGGTATGATGAAATTCTAAATTTTGACGAATTATATCTGCCTCATTTTTAACCAGCAGTGTCATAATCAATTTCGGATTTTTTATTGCCTGATATGATGGATGCAGATACCAACTTTTTAATTTCTGATATGAATTTCTGGAACGCAGTAAATGTACAAATAATAAATGCAGTTTCCCGAACAATGATATTTTTCGTTTAATAAACAAAGGTGCGTGTTTTTTATAGAAGATAATGTGGGGGTTATCGGATGCAAAAGCAAAACAGCAATCGGCGAAACAGTAAAAATTATGAAATAAGGGGAATACAATATGGAAAGATGTCCTATCTGTGGAAGTTCATTCCGAGACAAAGAATGGATTTGCTCGGCGTGCGGCTATGATGCTAGTGTAGACTGGATACGCTATCCGACTTTGACACGAAGCGGAAAGATTCCATGCCGACAGCATATCGCACATACACCTGTGGAGAAGAAAATGAACAGCTTCTATTTTCAGAGCGAACAGAAAAGCCCACTCCAGAAGGATCCCAATGCGTGGTGGAAGCAGAATGGGTGGGACTTTGATACCCTGAATGCAGAGGAGGTTCAACAGCAGGTTCAGAAGCGAATCCAGAAAATTCAGACAGAAAAGCGCGAAATGCGGGAACGAGTGCAGAGGAAAATCCAAACAGTACAAAATCAAATGCGCAGTGAATTTTCAGCGCAAGAACTAGAAAAACCAAAGAGAAGTATGGTTGTGGTCCAAAATGGCATATGCGGAACTTCTGCAAGATGGACACTTTATAATGACGGTACAATATGGATCGAAGGCAATGGGGCAATGAAGGATTATGGCACACTTATTACCAATATGCC
>URSG01000017.1 GCA_900550565.1 uncultured Rickettsiales bacterium
TATAGACTATACCACGAGCAACAGAAACTGAAACCCGCCAATCTGATATTATCGCGACACTGCGCACGCCGACCGCCGTGGTGCCACCGATTGCGCCTGTGGCGGCGGTTTCTGTTGATACCGCACGCGCAATGGCGACGCGCCCGGGCGACATTGATTCACTGTTGCGTATGATTTCTGAATTCGGCCACCCATTGCGTGCGGCGGCAACAAATGTTGTATTGCCACACATTGCGCCGAACCCAAACGGATTGGTCATTGTCACAGATATCCCCAGCGCAGACGACGATGCATCTGGCAATATATTATCGGGCGCGGCGGGCGAATTACTGGACAAAATGATTGGCGCAATCGGTATGTCGCGCGACAATGTATCCATTGTTCCGATTCTGTTCTGGCGCACCCCAGGGGGCCGCACACCGACCGATGACGAATTGCAACTGGCCCAGCCATTTGTGGCGCGAATACTGGAATTCTTGGCCCCGCGCATAGTTTTAACACTGGGAACGCTGGCGGCGACCAACATCGCAGGCGCAGCATTGCCACGCAGTCACGGCGTTGTTTGCGACGGCGCATACGGGTTAAAATGTGTTCCTGTGTTTCACCCAAATTACCTGTTGTTAAAACCAACTGCGAAACGTGACGCGTGGGACGCATTACAAAAAATTCAAAATTTGTTGAAAAGTCCCGAAAAATAGTAAATAATTTCCGCATAAGTATAAAAGGAGCCTACAATTAGACCAACATTTAACCGTGATAATCGCCGGGACACGGGCCCGCGCATGAACAATCGGATTTTTGCAAAAACCGTCCAAGTAATCAGCAATACTGGCCAAAACCTGGGTGTTATGCCAACGTCTAATGCATTGCAAATGGCAATGGACGAAGGATTTGACCTGGTTGAAATCAACGCCAATGGTGCGGTGCCAATCGTCAAAATTATGGACTATGGCAAATTCAAGTATGAACAGAAAAAACGCGCGTCCGAGGCGAAAAAGAATCAAAAAACAACCGAGATGAAGGAAGTTTGGGTCAAACCGTTCATAGAAGAAAACGATTTGAACATCAAAATGAAAAAGGTTTTTGAATTCTTGGGCCAGGGCAACAAGGTCAAAATCGCCGTTATGACACGTGGTTCTAAAAAGGTTTTGGCACGCGGCAAAGATGCCGTCCCAGAACTGTTTGCACGTATCCTGGAATTGATTGGCGACGCAGGAAGCCTGGAATCAAAATCCAAACCTGATGAACGCACAAAATCAATCATTATTGCACCAACCAGCAAGAAATAAAAATTCGCCCCAAACGGGGCGTTTTTTTATTCATATCGCAGACTGTCAATCGGGTTTAGTTTCGCGGCCTTTAACGCCGGCACAACGCCCGACGCCAACCCAACAATTACTGCGACCGATACAGACAAAATCACCGGCCAGACCGAAAACGGCACGTTATACCCCAACCACAGACGGCCAACGCCCTGGGACAGACCGACCCCCAATAATAACCCAGCCATAGAACCAATAAACGAAATCAAAATAGATTCAGATAAAAACTGGATAATTATCTGGCGTTCACGTGCGCCAATGGCCTTGCGGATACCAATTTCACGCGTGCGTTCTGCAACAGATACCAGCATCATATTCATAATACCGATTGCACCAACCAACAGTGACACCGCGGCAATCGCAATCAACAGCATTTTCATATAGCCGGTGACCGTGTTCATCGTTTCCATAACCTGTTTCATATCCATAATTTGGAAATCATCGGCGTCTGAATTCTTTAATTTGTGCCGACTGCGCAACAGGGCAGAAATCTGTTCAATGGCCAGGTTATTATCGGCATCTGAATACAGTTTCAGTGAAATCATTTGGACGGCGTTGGGGAAACGACTGCCCGACAGACGCTTTTTCAATGTGGTGATTGGTATTATAACCATATCGTCCTGGCTGCCCATAGCCGAATCACCCTTGGACTTGGTCACGCCAATAACGACAAACGGGGTATTCTGGACGCGAATAACCGTTCCAACAGGATTGTCTGGCAATCCTAACTCTTCGGCCGTTGTTGGACCAATTACGGCATACGTTGACGCATTGCGCACCGCGGCATCGTCAAAGAACGCCCCTTTTTCAATCTCTATATTCTGAACGGTGGTATAGCCTGGATACACGCCCATCATTGACGTGGACCAGTTTTTATTACCATATACAACCTGGGCCCCGGACATTTGCACCGGGCTGACCGCGGCAACATCGGGCAATTTTGCAATATATTCTGCGTCATCAATGGTCAACGTTTGGCGATTACCACTGCGCACACCGCCGGTCTGGGCCGCACCAGCACGAATAATAATCGTTCCTGTCCCCAGTGATGAAAACTGGTCTGTAATTTGCTTTTGCACGGTTTCGCCAACCGCAACCATAATCACCACCGCCATCACGCCAATAACAATGCCTAAAACAGTCAAGAACGAACGAATTTTGTTTCCACTGATTGACAGCCAGGATTCTTTGAAAATATCATTAAACGTCATTTTTTACCCCCAAATTACAACTTGTCATCAGTCTTTGGCATTTTGCCATCATAGTTTATACGCCCATCGCGGATATGTATCAGACGACTGGCATATTTTGCGATGTCAAATTCGTGCGTAATCATAACGATTGTTATACCCAGGTCTTGGTTTAATTGCTTGAAAAAGTGCAAAATTTCATTACCCATTTTACTGTCCAGCGCGCCCGTCGGTTCGTCCGCCAGAATCAGTTTTGGGTTTCCTGCCAACGCGCGCGCGATTGCCACACGTTGTTTCATTCCGCCTGATAATTGATTCGGCAGATATGTTTCAAAATTTTCCAGCCCAACGCGCGCCAACATTTCACGTGCGCGACGCACGCGTTCAGACATCGGCAGTCCACGATACATCAACGGCAACATCACATTGTCCAACACGCTGCGTTTAGACAACAAATTAAATTGCTGGAACACAAATCCGATATATTCATTTCGCACAATCGCCAATTCATCGGCCGTCATATTTGTAATATCACGACCGTATAATTCATACACCCCAGATGTTGGCGTATCCAGCGCACCGATAATATTCATACACGTAGATTTTCCAGACCCAGACGGCCCCATAATTGCAACAAATTCGTGGGCGTGCACGTCAAAGTTTATGTCAAACAAAACCTGTTGAACGCCACCCAGTTCCACAGGGAAACTTTTGCAAATATCTTGCATAGATATAATGATTTCTGATGTCTTTTTCATTCTGCTTCCTCGGGCTAATATTATACACCGATTTTTGCACCAAACGAATAAAAAACGCACATTACTGTGCGTTTTTATACCTACATTGGACCGCCGGGGCCACCGCGCATTCTGTTGGTGGACGTGCCGGCGGTTTTTTGTCCCGTGCGCCCAACAACAACGCGGTCGCCGTCCTTGATTTCATCTGATATGATTTCTGTTTCTGTTGCCGTCACCAGTCCTTTGGTATATGGAATCAGCAACACTTTGTCATCACGCAAAATCGCCAGGTGGTCATTTGGTGTCGCGTCACCTGGATTATCAACAATGCCGTCAAATTTGCGTAATATCAGTGCCGCATTTTGCACCGACCAAACGTCTTTTTTTTCAGACACGACAATCGTGACAAACGCAGTCATACCAGGCATCAATCGCAAATCAGAATTATCAACCCCGATTACAACGGTATATACCACAACATTAGACGTTGTTGTTGGCGACAAACGAATCTGGCGCACAACGCCGTTAAACGTCTGGTTCGGATATGCGTCAACTGTGAACGTGACAGCTTGGCCGTCTTTGATTACACCGATGTCCGCCTCGGACACAGATGTTTCAATCTGCATCTGGGACAGGTCTTCGGCAATCTTGAACAAATCAGGTGTTTGAAATGACGCCGCAACGGTTTGGCCAACATCAACCTCGCGCGAGATAACGGTTCCGTCCACCGGCGATTTAATTGTCGCATACCCCAGATTTGTGACCGCGCGGTCATATTGCGATTGCATACGATTGACGGACTGTTCGGCCTGTTCGTATGTGGTCTGGGATTGTTCCAGTTCTGCACGTGAAATCATTCCGTCATTGAACAGAATTTTATTACGCTTGTATTCGCTGTTTGCATAGTTGCGTTGTGATATTGCGCTGACCAGTGACGCCTTGGCCTCGTCCACGGACGCCTGTAATACAGACGGTTCTATTTCCAACAGAACGTCGCCCTTTTTCACCTTGGAATTATAATCAACGTATAATTTTTCAATCGTGCCAGACACCTGGGAACCAACGCTGACAGTGTTGACCGGCATTATTTCACCCGTTGCTGTCACAACCTGGCGCATATCGCCACGATTGATTGGCAATGTTGCCAGTGGTTCTTGTTTAGTCTTGGAACCACCAAACATTAAAAATACAGAAATTATGATAATGACCAGCGTCAATACCCACCATTTTTTCCGCCAAATCCACCGCGCCGCACGCCGCAGAAATGACGGCCGGGCTGGTGCGACAGTTGCATTTGCTTCCTTAGTCTTGTGTTTTTTCATTTGTTTCTACCCCTTGTTCCATTCCATCTTTGATTTCACCAATGGCCAGCGCAACCGCCGCACGTTTGATAAACAAATCATATTTGGCGGCATTATTTTGCTTTTGTGCATCAACCAGTTCTGATTGTGCCGTTTGCCAATCCAGCATTGTTGCGCGCCCGACGCGATACATACCGGCTGTGACGCGTTGACTTTCTGTTGCCGACGCCAACAGGGTTTCTGTTTGTTTCAGCACTGTCTGGGCGGTCTTGTAATTTTGATATGCGGTAAATATGTCCAATGTCGCAGAATCATTTGCGGCGCGTTCTTGTTCAGTTGCAGCGTCATAGTTTGCCTGGGCCTGGCGAACGCTGTACATATTTGCAAAGCCTGCAAATATCGGCATAGACGCACGCACGCCAATACTGCCACTGATTTTATCAGACCCACTGTTAAAGTTTTCTGATGGTGTATCATTCCACGCAACCGAACCAGATGCAGAAATGCTGGGCAAATTCTTCAAGAACGATGCATTACGACGATGCCAGGCCGCGTCCTTGTTCGCGGTTGCCCGCAACAGGTCAGGGCGCGTTTTCTGGGCGCGTGCAATCAATTCATCAACCGATTCTATTTCGCGGACACTGCCAAAATCAACCGGCAAATCGGCAATTTCTATGTCCTGGCTGGCTGGGAAAGACAACTTGCTTAGCAGTGTTCCCTTGGCAATTTCACGATTGTTTTTTGCGCGTTCTAAATCCAGATTACGACTGGCCAACGTTGTGTCTGCCTTTAACACATCGGCCTTGGCGACCGAGCCGGCCTTGAATTTCTTGGCCGCAGTATCACGCGCAGTTTGTGCAACGGTGCGCAGACTGTCCGCGCTTTTCACATCTGCGTCTGCGTTCAATAAATTGTAATACGCGCCAATTATACTGTATATATAATTTTGGACGCTTTCGTCATAGTCAAACCCGGCCGCACGCCACGTGGCCGTCGCACTGTTTAAATCGGCCAAACGTTTACCGAAATCAAACAACAGGTATGACGCCGACAGCGATGCCCCATACGACCAATCGCCCCATTCTTTGTTGCGATACGGCAGTGACGCCGACGCAGACGCATTGACCGACGGTAAATAATTCGCGTACCCGGCATTTTTTGCAAATCGGGCCGATTGCACCGCAAAGTATGACGCCGTTGTCGTCGGATTGCGACACAGCCCCAGGTCAATAACCTGGCTCAGGTCCAGTTTTCCGGCCGGTACAGTCGTGCGTGTGGCGCAATTATCGTCTGCGCCGTATGCCAATGTTGGCAAAAAACATAACAACAGTGATATTTTTTTCATTATAATCTCTCTGATTCCCTAACGTTTATATATAATAAAAATTTTTATGTTGAATTACAATTTTTTTTTGCCTAATATGCTTTCACACCTTTTTGGCCTGGTGGCAGAGTGGTTATGCAGAGGACTGCAAATCCTTGTATGCCGGTTCGATTCCGACCCAGGCCTCCAAAATATAATTCCCGCTTGTCGGGAATTTTATTTTTCTAATCTTTTTCTGTTTGAACTTTGGGGCGCGATACCATACAATCACAGTATGATTGAAACAATAACGCTGACCGATTTTCGTAATCATAAATCTGGGCGAATAACAACGCACGGCCGGCACAATATTATTATCACAGGCCCAAATGGTGCCGGCAAAACCGCCATACTAGAGGCGGTATCAATGCTGTCTGGCGACAGGGGACTGCGTGGGGCAGGTTGGGGCGAAATCGCACGATTTGATGGTCTGGGCGGATTTTCCGTATTTGCCCAGTTGTCTGATGACACAGAATTATCCGTATATTTCAACACCGGCGACACAAATCGGCACGCGCGAATTGACGGCGACGCGGCAAATCTGGCTGAACTGGGGGCGCGCCTGCGTATGGTATGGGTGACCCCACGCGAAGACAGGCTGTTTGTTGACGGCAGTACCGAACGACGCGCGTTTTTTGACCGTCTGGTTGCCAGTTTTGACGCATCGCACAATGGGCGCATCGCGCGCCACGCAAAATTATTATCTGAACGCGCGTTCGCATTAAAAAGTGGGCGCGACGCAAACTGGCTGAACGCGATTGATTCCCAGATTGCCGGGACCGCCGTGGCGATTGCAGATGCGCGTATCAAATACGCCGGCGAATTAAATTATTTTCTGTCTGGATGCGCGGTTTCTGTGCGCGGACGCGTTGAAGAAATGTTATTAAATGGTGCGCCGGCCGGTGGCGCAGAACGCGAATATCTGAAATACCTGGGTGAAAATCGCGAATTAGTGGGCGACAAAATGATATTGGACGGCGTGCATAAATCTGATTTTGGGGTATTTAATCACGCGCTGAAATTGCCTGTGCATTTAACCAGCACGGGACAACAAAAAACAGTATTACTGAACATCATACTGGCGCACGCAAAACTGTTGCACACAAAAACTGGCGCGCGTCCATTGATTTTATTGGACGAGGCCGCCGCCCATCTGGACGATGCGGCGCGGACACGCCTGTTTTACGAACTGGGGCAAACCGACGCCCAGGTTTGGGCAACTGGCCTGGACCCAGATGTTTTTCGCAATATCGCAGACGCCGCATTTGTCACTTGCACAAACGGCGAAATAAATAATATACTGGTGCCAGGGAAATAAAAGTTATGGCAAAAATTGATTATCAAGTTTTATTGGACAACGCACTGAAATCTGTGGTCAAAGACGCACTGGTTCACGCCCAGATAAACGGTCTGGGGGACGGAACGCATTTCTTTATCACGTTCAAAACGCGCGCCCCGGGTGTTGTTTTGCCGGACTTTCTGCGTATGCGCTATCCCGATATTATGACGATTGTTTTGCAGTATTCATATAACAACCTGCACGTGTCCGACAAAGAATTCGGTGTGCAACTGACGTTTGACGGGCGTCCGTTTTTCATACGCGTGCCGTTTTCTGCGCTGGTTGAATTCAAAGACCCATCTGTGGACTTTATATTGACCTTTCATCCAAAGGGTGTGGCGGCGGCCGATAACGATATGGAATTACCATTAGAAGAAAAACCAAACACGGTCCCAGATCCCGGTCGTGTTGTGTCATTGGACGATTTCAGAAAAAACAGAAAATAAAAAAAATGGGGACACGCCCCATTTTTTAATACATTGTTTGCAGGATATGCTTGTTTTTATCCAGGCTGGACAACATTTTGCCCGAACCACACGCAACACACGCCAGCGGATTATCAACCAAAAATGCCGGCAACCCGGTTGACGCACGTATCGCCGCGTCCAAACCACGCAACAGCGAACCACCACCGGTCATTGCGATACCCAAATCTGCAATATCGGCCGATAATTCTGGGGGTGTCAATTCCAATGCCTGGCGCACAGTGTCAACAATCTTGGACACGGTTTGTGCCAATGCCGATGCAACCTGGGATTCAGTGATAACTGTTTCGCGCGGTGTCCCAGACAACAGGTCGCGTCCCTTGATTTTCATGGTCAATTCATTTGCCTTGTCCTTAGGCATAATGGCGGTGCCGATACGTTTTTTAATTTCTTCGGCCGTGTTTTCACCAATCAACAGGTTTTTATTTTTGCGGACAAATTCAATTATATCCAAATCCATCTGGTCGCCAGCCGTGCGAACCGCGTGTGAATAAACGATTCCGCCCAGGGACATAACCGCAACCTCGGTCGTGCCACCACCAATATCCAGAACCATTGAACCAACTGGTTTTTCCACCGGCAGACCTGCGCCAATCGCGGCCGCGGTTGATTCTTCTACGATATAGACTTTGCGTGCGCCGGCGGCATCGGCCGCTTCTTGTATAGCACGACGTTCCACCTGGGTCGCGCACGACGGCACACATATAATAATCAATGGCGCAGCCAATGGATTTTTACGATGAACCTTGCGAATAAAGTATTTAATCATTTCTTCGGCAACTTCAAAATCTGCGATAACACCGTCGCGCAATGGACGAACCGCGGTAATTGTCCCAGGCGTACGACCAAACATTTGTTTTGCCTCGGTCCCGACGGCCAAAATTTCCTTGCGTCCCATCAGACGGTTTTCTGCAACAGCAACAACTGACGGTTCGTTCAAGACGATTCCGCGTCCTTTGACATAAATCAGTGTATTTGCCGTTCCCAAATCAATCGCCATATCGGCAGAGAAATATTTCATCAACCAGTTATACATTTTATAATCCTTGGGCTGTTTCACATTTTCTTGCACTATAAAACCTGTGCGAATAAAAATCAAGCGGGGCTACATAAAAAATACGCTTTTTTATTTGATTATTACCATATTCTGGTATTATAGACGGCATGAGAAATACGATTAAAAATCATAATGACTTTCTGGTACCGGACGAAAACCCGACGGCACGCAGTGCATTTTTTATAATTCGGGCAAAAACTGCAAAATTTCCAGATGACCCACGATTTGGTCTGGTTGCGACAAAAAAAACATTTCGTTTTGCCGTCCAGCGCAACCTGGCAAAGCGGAAATTACGTGACTGGATACGTTTCGCCAGTGACGATATGGCCCCCGATATGGACTATGTATTTATCGCGCGACGCGCAATATTGGACGCAACGCGTGATGACGGACGGGCGGCAATGACGCGCGCGTTGCGGTATCTGGCGCACGAAAACGCAAAAAATGGAAAAAAATAATCTATCTTGGTCAGGACGGGTGGCAATTTGGCTGGTAAAAATGTACCAGGCGTGCATTTCGCCGTTTATCGGCGGACGCGCAACGTGCCGTTTTATCCCCAGTTGCAGCCAATATGCCGCCGAAGCCATTGCTAAATACGGCGCGTGGCGTGGTGGGCTGATGGCAATTCGTCGGATAATGCGCTGTCGGCCGGGTGGGGGATACGGATATGACCCTGTCCCTTGACAAGTGGCGTGATTGTGCTAGAATTTTATGGCTAGACGAAAAATAATTACAAAGGGTTTATATTATGTCTTTTCGTGCAACTGTTGAATCCATGTCAAAAATTATGGACGAAATGGGTATTACAGAACTGGAACTGGAACGTCAGTTTTTGTTCGGTGTTTATCGCAAACATATTCACTTGTCAAAACAACAGGCGACAACTGTCGCTATGCCCAGCCTGCCGGTGGCCGACGCGAAATGCGCGTCCAGCGCACCGCAACAGACATCGGGCTATGCGTTGAAATCGCCAATGGTTGGTGTCGCATACCTGGCCCCAGAACCGGGCGCAAAAGCGTTCACGTCTGTGGGCGCACAAATCAAGGCTGGCGATACCGTCGCATTGATAGAAGCGATGAAAACATTTAATCCGATTAAATCTGATCGCGATGGCACCGTCAAAGAAATATTGGTGTCTGATGGCGCGGCTGTTGAATTTGACCAACCAATAATTATTATTGAATAAGTTATGTCCCAAATAAAAAAAGTTTTAATTGCAAACCGTGGTGAAATCGCACTGCGTATTATTCGCGCATGTCGCGATATGGGAATTCGCACCGTTGCAGTTTATTCAACGGCCGACAAAACGGCAATGCACGTGCAACTGGCCGACGAATCTGTTTGTATTGGGCCGGCCGCGTCCAAGGATTCTTATTTAAACGAATCTGCGATTTTGACGGCGGCATTGCTGACCAATGCTGACGCGATTCACCCGGGATACGGATTTTTATCTGAACGTGCGGACTTTGCACAAAAGGTTGTCCAACACGGTATGATTTGGATTGGCCCAGATGCCGAAATGATTACCAAAATGGGGGACAAGGTTAATGCAAAGCGCACCGCAGTTGAATGCGGTCTGCCGGTGGTACCGGGGTCTGACGGTGCGGTTGACACGGTTGAAGATGCGTTAAAATGGGCCGAAAAAATCGGATACCCCGTTATGTTAAAGGCATCGGCCGGTGGTGGTGGTCGCGGTATGCGCGCGGTTCACAGTGCCGATGAAATGGCGGCGGCGTTTCAACTGACCAAGAACGAGGCACGCAGTGGTTTCGGCGACGACACATTATATATGGAAAAATTGTTGTTGCACCCACGCCACATTGAATTCCAGGTTCTGGGCGATAAACACGGCAACGTTGTTATTTTCGGCGAACGCGATTGTTCGCTGCAACGCAAAAATCAAAAGGTTATGGAAGAATGCCCGGCGGCGGCACTGACCCGGAAACAGCGCGACGATATGATAGAGGTTTGCAAATCTGCCGCGAAAAAGATGGGCTATACAAATGCCGGGACATTTGAATTTATGTTCCAGGACGGAAAATTCTATTTCTTGGAAATGAACACCAGATTACAGGTTGAACACCCAGTCACAGAAATGGTGTATGGGGTTGACCTGGTTCGCGAACAAATCCGTATTGCGGCCGGCGAAAAACTGGGATACACCCAGGCAAACGTCGTTCCACACGGTCACGCGATTGAATTTCGTATAAATGCCGAAGACCCAGAAACATTTATTCCAAACCCGGGCAAAATTACATTGTATGCGCCATCGGGCGGTCTGGGGGTGCGTGTGGACAGTGCGGTCTATACCGGATACATAATTCCGCCGACATACGATTCAATGATTGCAAAACTGATTGTTCACGGCCAATCGCGCAGTGCGTGCATTATGCGCGCGACACGTGCATTGGACGAATTTGTCATAGAAGGGGTAAAAACAACAATCCCATTACAACAAAAACTGTTAAAGAATCGCGATGTTCAAACATTAAAGTTTGATAATCATTGGTTGGAAAATTATCTGGCCGAAAAAAAGTAAAAAAACACCGGTAAACACCGGTGTTTTTTTACAGTGGGCAGGGCGTTGTCATTATTCTGTGTATTTTTACTGTTGCAATCAGTAAAAACTTTGTTATAATGCCCCGTGCATTGGGTGGTTAGCTCAGTTGGTTAGAGCGTTACGTTGACATCGTAAAGGTCGTTGGTTCGAGTCCAATACCACCCACCACTTATTAAAAAACCGGAAATAAAAATAATGCGAATGCAGAACTAATCTTGGAACAAATTTCTGACGGGATTCTGTGCGACGCCCCGTTGGGCGTCGCGTTTTTATTTATCAAGGAAACAATTATGACAGACAAAAACAATAAATATTTAATTACATCTGCGTTGCCGTATGTGAACGGCGAATTGCACCTGGGGCATTTGGTGGGTTGCTGGTTGCCATCTGACATTTATGCGCGTTTTTGTCGTGCGCGTGGACGCGATGTTCTGTATGTTTGTGGCGCCGATGAACACGGCACACCGATTATTGTTGGTGCAAATGCGGCGGGTATGTCTGTCCCAGAATACGCAAATATGTGGTATGAAAAGCACCTGCGTGCCGTGCGCGATTTCAATCTGTCATTTGATTTATATGGTCGCACGCATACGAAATTACAGGAAAAATTGATTCACGAATTGTTCGCGCGCCTGGACGCCCAGGGACTGATAGCAGAACGCGAAACAATGCAACCGTTTTCAATTACTGACAATATGTTTTTAACCGATCGCCAGGTGCTGGGGACGTGTCCAAAATGCGGATACGAAAATGCGCGTGGTGACCAGTGCGACAAATGTGGTGCAACATACGAAGTGGACGAACTGAAAAATCCGCGCAGTGCGATTTCTGGGGCCGCTGACGTTGAAATGCGCCCGACAAAGAACCTGTTTTTCTTGGCGTCGCGTATCCAGCCCCAGTGGCGTAAATGGCTGGAAACACACGCGCCACGCTGGTCAAAAACCGCCAGTGCGATTGCCAATGGCTGGGCCAGCGAAGGTCTGCGCGACACATCAATCACGCGCGATTTGCCGTGGGGAATTTCGGTCAACAAACCAGGCTATGAAAACAAGGTGTTTTATGTATGGTTTGACGCACCCTGGGGATATGTTTCAATTTCCCAGGCGGCGCGCGAAAACTGGGCCGATTGGTGGAAAAACCCAGACGCACACTATGCGCAATTTATGGGCAAGGATAATGTAAAATTCCACGCCGTGTTTTTCCCAGAACAGCAACTGGCGATGAACGATAATTGGAAAACCGTAGATATGTTAAAATCTATGAATTTCCTGAATTTTGAAGGTGGCAAATTCTCTAAATCTGAAAAACGCGGTGTATTTTTGGACGGCGCGTTGAAAATCGCACCGGCCGACGCGTGGCGTTATGCGCTGATTGCATCGGCCCCAGAAACAGATGATACAGATTTCACATTTGCGCGATTTGCCGACATCGTGAACAAAGATTTGAACGGTATGCTGGGGAATTTTGTTTCACGCGTTTGCAAATTGACCGCGAAAAATTTTGGCACGACTGTGCCGGCGGCCGGGGAATCTGACCCGGAACTGGACGGCCAGATAAATGAAAAATTATCTGAATTGACCGTCGCGCTGGACGCGTGCGAATTCCGCAATGCGGTTGCTGCACTGCGCGCATTATATGCGATTGGAAACGAATATATGACACGACGCGAACCGTGGACACTGGTTAAAAATGGTGATATGGCCGGGGCGGCCGCGGTGCTGAACAAATGTTTCCAGTTGATTGATTTGTATGCACGCGTGTCTGCGCCGTTTATTCCGGTGGCGTCTGAAAAAATGCAAAATGTTTTTGTTCTGGCGCGCGATTTAACCTGGCCGATGACATTTGAATATCGCGTAAAAGATGGCGATGAATTCGTCGTTCCTGAAAATTTATTTGCGCGCATTGATGATGAAACGGTTGAAAAACTGACCGCAGAATACGCACCGCGCAATGAAAACAAAATCGTGCCTGTCACGGCAAAAATTGTTGCGGTAAAAAATCATCAGACACGTGAAAACCTGCATATTTTGACGGTGGACGATGGCACAAATCACGAATTGCAAATCGTGTGTGGCGCGCCAAATGTGCGCGTGGGTATGATTGGCGTTCTGGCCCCGGTTGGCACAACATTGCCAGGCATAAAAAAACCAATATCCCAGCGCACCGTTGCCGGCACAGAATCGTTTGGTATGATGTGCAGTGGCGCAGAACTGGGCATAAACGACAATGGCGACGAAATCGTTGAATTGGCACCGGACACACCACTGGGCGTGGCATATAAAAAATAAAATGGATAATATAAAACTGGTTTTAATGTCGTGTTGTGCGCCGTGCAGTGCCGGCGCAATTCAACAGTTGGCCAACGGCGACATCGCCGGTGTTTCTGATTTTATTGTTCTGTTTTTCAATCCGAATATTTTTCCCGAATCTGAATATACAAAACGCCTGGACGAACAGATTAAATACTGCAAAAAACTGGGGGTAAAATACGCCATTGGAAACTATGACCACGCGGCGTGGCGCGCGCACGTGGCTGGGTTGGAAAACGCGCCCGAACGTGGCGCACGTTGCAGTCGGTGTTTTGAATTTCGCTTTAAATATGCGGCAGAATTTGCACGCAAAAATGGATATAACGCGGTGGCATCTGTATTCGGCGTATCCCGGCACAAGGACCAGGCCCAGGTTGACCGTGCCGGTCAAACCACGTTAGATAAATGTTATATGCCAATTATCTGGGACGAGAAATTACGTCAAAAAATCGGGCGCGAGTCTGATTTTTACCGCCAAAATTATTGCGGTTGCGAATTCAGTATTCGCAAAGTATAATCCATATTGTATATAACAAAGGAATAACTATGTCACGCATATTTGTTTTCCCTGGCCAGGGTGCCCAGGCTGTTGGAATGGGGCGCGAACTGTATGAAAATAACGCGGCTGCGCGCGCCGTATTTGACGAAGTAGATGATGCATTAAATCAAAAATTATCAGATATTATTTTTAATGGCCCAATGGACGAATTGACATTGACTGCAAATGTCCAGCCGGCAATTATGGCGACATCTATTGCTATGTTGCGTGCATCTGGCGAAAAATTACCAGAATATGTTGCCGGGCACAGTTTGGGTGAATACACCGCATTGTGTGCATCGGGCGCATTATCATTGGCAGATACGGCGCGGTTGTTGCGCACACGCGGAAACGCGATGCAGTCCGCCGTTCCTGTTGGCGCAGGATTGACCGCGGTGATATTGGGACTGGATATTGATGTTATTCGTGATTTGTGCAAAGGCACTGAATGTGACGTTGCAAACGATAATTGTCCGAACCAAGTTGTTGTATCTGGCGAACGCAACGCGGTTGAAGATGTGCTGCAACGTGCCAAAGATGCCGGCGCGCGACGCGCAATGCCGTTGGCATTATCGGCACCTGTGCATTGCCGGATTCAGGCACCGGCCGCCGACGCAATGCGCGCAGAATTGGCAAACATCACGATTGCACAACCCCAGGCTATATTTATCGCAAATAAAACGGCCGAACCTATGACAGATGTTGCCGAAATCAAAGAAGAATTGATTTATCAAATGACCCACGGCGTTCATTGGCGCGAAAGTGTTATGACTATGCACCGCCTGGGCATAACTGAACAAATTGAAATTGGTCCGGGTAATGTTCTGACTGGATTGGCATCAAGAATTTGCCCAGAAATAACCGCAAAGAAATTGGAGATATAAAATGTTTGATTTAACAGGACGTGTTGTTTTAATTACTGGCGCAACCGGTGGAATTGGTGGCGCAATCGCACATAAAATGCGCGCGGCCGGGGCAACTGTTGTTGTGTCGGGACGCAATATTGCAAAACTGGAATCTGAATTTGGTGGCGAGGGCTTTATCAAGTTGCCGTGTGATCTGGCGGCCGAAGGTGGCGCAGTTGAACTGGTTATGAATACAATTGAATCCGCCGGCAAAATTGACGTTTTAATCAACAACGCCGGTATTACCAAGGATACATTATTGATGCGTATGTCCGACGAACAGTTTGACGATGTTATCAACACAAACCTGCGCGCATGCTTTAAAATGTGCCGCGCAGCGATTATGCCTATGATGAAGAATCGTTTTGGTCGCATTATAAATATGGCGTCTATTATTGGTGTTATCGGTGGCCCAGGCCAGGCAAACTATGCCGCGTCCAAGGGCGGTATGATTGCAATGACAAAATCCATCGCGGCCGAGGTTGCATCGCGCGGTATCACGGCAAACTGTATTGCGCCTGGATTTATTCAAACGCCGATGACGGACGTTCTGCCTGATGAATTAAAGAAAACATATCTGGCACAAATTCCGGCCGGCCGTTTTGGCACACCAGACGACATTGCAAACGCGTGTGTGTTCTTGGCGTCTGACGAGGCATCATACATCAACGGCCAGACATTAAATGTCAATGGTGGTATGGGACGTTTTTAATAAATGACAAAATTTGATGTGATTGTTATTGGTGGTGGACACGCCGGGACCGAGGCCGCATTTGCGGCCGCGCGTCGTGGTGCGCAAACACTGTTGCTGACCCAATCTGAACGTGATTTGGGCGCAATGTCGTGCAACCCCAGCATTGGTGGCCCTGGCAAATCACAGATGGTTTCTGAAATTGACGCAATGGGTGGCGTTATGCCACGCGCCGCGGACGCCGCCGGGATACACTTTCGGACACTGAACGCGTCGCACGGCGCAGCAACACGTGCATTACGCGCCCAGATTGACCGCGAAATGTATCACAACGCAGTTGTGAAAATTTTGTCCAAGCAACCGAATTTGACCATACAGTTTGACAAGGTTGTGTCGCTGGATTTACAAAATAAAATTGTGAACGGCACGTATTCGGCCAACGCAATCGTGTTGACCACGGGAACGTTTTTGGGGGGGCTCGTCACGCGCGGAAATGAAAAAATTGCATCTGGTCGCCTGCAAGATGACGGCACGTACCAGGATAATGATACTGTTATTTCTGGGGTGCTGCGTGAAAACGGGTTTCAGATTTTGCGTCTGAAAACGGGAACGCCGGCGCGAATTTATCGTGACAGTATTGATTTTTCTGTCTGTGAATTGCAACCTGGCGACAACCCACACGATTGGTTTTCCCAGCCAAATACAGATAATAATTTTTCGTCGGTATGTTATATAACGCATACAACCGAAAAGACACATCAAATAATTCGCGACAATATCGCCAATGCGCCAATGTATAACGGCGATATTCACGGCACAGGCCCACGTTATTGCCCAAGCCTGGAAGACAAGGTTATGCGTTTCCCAGACCACACGTCCCACCACGTTTTTCTGGAACCCGAAGGATTGCACAGCGATTTGATTTACCCAAACGGCATTTCAACCAGTTTTGGCGCAGACGTCCAAGACACGTGGATTCGCACAATACCAGGGTTGGAAAACGCACGCATTGCGCGATATGGATATGCGATTGAATACGACGCGATTGACGCGCGCGCACTGAACGCGACGCTGGAATCACGCGACAGACCGGGCATATTTTTCGCCGGCCAAATCAACGGCACATCAGGATACGAAGAGGCCGCCGCCCAAGGCATTGTTGCCGGCGCGAACGCCGCCGCACGTGCGTTGGATTTACAGTATCTGATGTTGAATCGCACAAACGCAATGATTGGCGTGCTGATTGATGATATTACAACGCTGGGGGTTGATGAACCGTATCGTATGTTTTCATCACGCGCAGAATATCGGCTAAATCTGCGCGCAGACAATGCGATTGCCCGTCTGGGCGATATGGCGGTGGAAT
>URSG01000018.1 GCA_900550565.1 uncultured Rickettsiales bacterium
GGACGTTTTAACCGACGTATCGTTTAATATCAGCGCGGGCGCATTTTACTTTCTGTCGGGGGCATCGGGTGCTGGGAAAACAACGCTGTTGCGCCTGGTGTATCAATTACACAAGCCGTCACGTGGGCAAATTAAAATTTTTGGCAATATAACAAACGAAATGTCACGCGATGACATCGCACGTATGCGACACAAAATGGCGATTGTATTCCAAGAATATTCGTTGCTGTCGCATTTAACTGTGTTTGATAACATTGCATTGCCACTGCGCGTGCGTGGCGTCAGCGAAGGAAAAATTAAAAAACTGGTGGCCAAGGTTTTAGAATGGGTCGGCCTGGCCAAATATGCCGATGCGAATCCGCTGTCATTATCTGGCGGACAACAGCAACGCGTATCTGTGGCGCGCGCCATTATTGTCCAGCCGTCAATATTACTGGCCGACGAACCGACGGGCAATCTGGACGATGAAAACGCGTCGCGTTTGATGGACCTGTTTATCCAGATGAATAAAATGTTTGGCACGACGATTATATTGGCCACACATAACAAGAAACTGATGGACACATATAAATTCCCAGTGATTCACGTTGAAAATCATCGCGTTGGATTTGGCACGCACCCGTCTGTGGCCGCGTCCCAACCCCAGGAAACAAAAACCGACACCAAAAAAATATGGAAGGGGCCAAAACCACAAAACTATTTCACAGAACTATCAAAACAATTTGACGATATTGGGAACGCATAATGAAATCACCTGTTGTATTTTCACTGGTTCGCAGCCAATCAATTTTTATGACAGCAATTATGTCATTGCTGACGTTTCTGGCGGTATTGGCGTTTGGGATTTGCCTGTCTATTGGCACGGGCGTAATGCGTTGGAATACCCAGTGGGATTTGTTTGCCACGGTCCAGGTTATGGACACAGACAAGGCCGGCACGGTCAAAAATATCATCAAAGAAAACAAGGCTAAAACGGTTTCTGTGACCGAAATTACCCCTGACCAGATGGCCGATTTAATGCGTCCGTGGTTGTCATCTGGGGACGACGCGTTGAAAAATTATCTGCCCCAGATGTATGAAATTCAGTTTAAAACAAAATCTGATTTGGACGCGTTTGGTCGCCTGATTGGCGACAATGCACGATTTTTATCACACAGTGCGGCATTAAAAAATTCCACCACTGCTGGTTGGTATATGATTATGATTTCGGCATTGGTTTTGGCGATGGTATTGGGCGCGATTGGGGTGTGCATATCGTATATTGCACGCAATACTGCACTGTTGCATAAACGCGAACTGGAAATATTAAACCAGATTGGTGCAACCGATTCGTTTGTTGCGCGCCAAATGCAAATTATCGTCACAAAAATATCTGCGACGGCTGGGCTGGCTGGGTTCTGTGCGGCGGTGTTGGTATTACTGATGATTCTGGGTGCGGCACACGGTGCGCGTGTTGGACTGATGGCGATGATGGGTTTGTCTGGGGCCGGTTGGATAACATTGGCACTGTTGCCTGTGGCCATTGTGATATTTGCAATTTATATAACACGTCGCACAACACTGAAAATTTTGGCAAATGACTAAATCGCTGATGAAATTACTGACACCTTCTTTGTTGTTTTTGGGGTTATTTGTGCTGGGCGGCATGATGTTCAAGTCTATGGCCCCGACCCAGTGCGGAACAATATTACCCGATGACAGTATATTTGTTTTAACGGGCGATATGCGTCGGATTCCATTTGCGATGCGAATGTTGCGAACATACCCTGATGCAGATTTATATATCATTGGCGTAGGCGCAGACGCATCATACGAAATGACACGCCGTGTGACGATTGAATCCGAATCGCAATCCACATACCAGAACGCACGTGCAATTCACGATATTGTTGTCCGCGCTGGCCTGGATCGCATTGTTTTAATCACGACCGAAGATCATATGAACCGTGCATCATACCTGGTTCGTTCAGAATTACCAAATGTAGAGGTTGTCACGTGCCCTGCCCGTCTGGCCGGAATGCCGCCGGCGCGTCGTCTGGAACGTTGGACCATAGAGTATGTAAAATACATCGTCACTATGTTTGGTATCAAAGAAGGCTACACACATCAATCACAAGGGGAAAAATAGCGAAATGTTAAAAACGATTTTGTTTAAATTTTTATTGGCAATTTATTATCTGATTTGGGCGCCAATTATATTGGTTGGCCTGGTGTATAAACCATTAAATGATTTTCTGGTGATCACCTGTGCCGGTGGTGTATTGGTTCTGGCACGACTGATTGTCGGGATAAAATACGAAATACATTATCCACCGGTTGAAGAAAACGGCGTTCCTGTTGCCCCAAACGGCAATGCGCGCCTTGATGGCAAGGCTATTGTTGCGGCCAAGCATATGTCTATTTTGGAAATTGCGATTTTATCAACCCATATTCCGAATTCATTTTTTATTGTAAAGCGTGAAATAATGTGGCTGCCAATTTATGGTTGGGCATTTTGGCGTATGGGTCTGCAACCGGTAAATCGTGCGCGTGGTGCAACAAATATGAAAAAATTGGCCCATGCGGTTGGCGAAAAAATTATGAACGGCCAAACGCTGGTCATTTTTCCCGAAGGCACCCGTGTAAAGCCTGGCGCGCGTCCACAACTGCGTCGCGGATTACTGTTTTTGGCCCACGAATTAAAACTGCCAATTTTACCAGTTGGCACTGACGCAGGCCTGTATTGGCCAAAGCACGGCCGTATGCGTGGTGGCACTGCAAATATATGGATAGAACCGATATTGCCGTGCAACGCATCGTTGGACGAAATTCGTGACGCAATCAACCGTCACAGTGCATAAAAAACACCGCCAAACGGCGGTGTTTTTTTTATCACTTTATCTTACTCGCACCAACCTGCGCGACGACCACCACTATACGGTCGCCCCAGTTTTTCCTGAACCAAAATCGTGCCAACATCGCGTCCAGACGCGTCCAAGACCCGCGCATCAATTCGCCCCAGGTATTTGTCATCTTTGATTTTGCGCAATTCAACAACCGTTCCAACCGGTATCAGTTCTGCCAATCGTGCCTTGGCGGCAAATGCCGCACGAATTTCAGATTTACATTCGCCGTGGATTTCGGGCGTATCAACATTTATCAGGCGAACGCGCACCGTGATTTTTGTATCATCTGCCAGGGCGACGCGACCTGCGAACGTATCACCATCAATAATATAGTCCACCACCGCCGGCGTGGCATTCGCCACCCCGACAACCCAGAACGCAACTAAAAAAGAAATTATCCTGAACATCTATTCTCTATGCTCTATTATCTATTCTATAAAAACGCGCCAAATGGCGCGTTTTTTACGGTAATTTTGGCGACCACGTCGGTTCAACGCCATTAACATTTTCTGGCAATTCTATGTCATAGACATTTTGCCCGGTAATATCAACGCTGCGAATATGGCTGATGCGTTCAATCCCGTCCAGGGCCTTTTCTGTTTCGTAATACACCACCCGACGCGAGCCTGGGGCCCAGGACGGAGCCTCCATATACCAGCCACCGGCCAAGATTTTTTCATTACGTCCCCGTGGGTCCATAATACCAATGTAAAACGTATCATCAGCAATCTTGGTAAATGCGATGAATTGACCGTCTGGCGACCAGGCCGGCGTCGCATAACGCCCCGCCCCATACGTCAGGCGCGTTGGTTTCAGCGTATCTAAATCCATAATCCAAATCTGTTGATTGCCACTGCGATCCGAATTAAATACCATTTTTTTACCATCAGGCGAATATGACGGACTGGTATTCAACGAATTACCAAACGTCAGTTGTCGCAACTGTTTTGATTCAATATCGTATTCATAAATATGCGTAATTCCATTTTTTACCAACGACAATGCAACGCGTGACCCGTCGGGCGAAAAACGTGGCGCAAAATTCATACCACCAAATTGCCCCAGACGACGTTGCGCCCCGGTATTCAAATCCAACGTCCAGACCATCGGGTCATCATTGCGGAACGACAAGAATACAACCGTTTGCATATTTGGCGAAAAATGCGGCGACATAACAAACGTCTTGCTATCAGACAAATACCGCAGACCATATCCGTCTTGGTCCATTATTGCCATACGTTTTGTCCGGTTATGTACTGGGCCTGTTTCGGCAATAAAAACGATTTGCGTATCAAAATAGCCAACTTCGCCCGTCAGGCGTTCATAAATCGCGTCGGCCATAATATGCGCCAAACGTCGCGCTGACTTTTTGGACGAAATCAGCGATTGCGCCTCTATCTGTTCTGTGCCGGCAACGTCCCAAACATAGAATTCCAGTTTATATTGCCCCCCTGTTGTGACCAGTTTCGCCTGGACCAAAACCTGGGCCTTTATCGCAGACCACAATTTGAAATCCGGCATATCGCCCATTTTTACATATTCTGGGAACGCATCGTGATTTGCAATACGGAACAGTCCCGTTGATTTCAGGTCGCGTTCAACAACCTCGCGTATCATTGCGGCATCTTTGGCCGACGCATTTCCTGCGATTTCAAACTTTTGCACTGCGATTGAAATCGGTTGGGTTGCACCTGCGATAATATCAACCTTTAATTCTGCGCGTGCTGGCAACGCAAACGCGATACACATAATAAATAAAGCCAATACCTTTTTGAACATAGTAAATTCCCCTTCAATAAATACGCGTTTAATTCTACATGCAAGAATAAAAAAAATCAAACATCTATTATCATCACTAACCACAATACAACCGTCCCCACAACCGCCATTACAACAGTAATTACAGCCGCCATCACATTTGTATTGACAAACGTCAACACAATGTTATAGTCATTTGTAAAGACGCTGGTATTGTAATTAGTATAGGAGTTAGTATATGCCAAATGTTATGCAGCAATTATTCATAATGAACATAGAAACCCTGCTGCGTGAATATGCCGCGTATCGCGCATTTAATAAATCTGATTGCGTTATAAATATGCGAATTCCACGCCCTATTTTGGACCGGATAAAACAACTGGCCGAACAGCAACACGTCCCATACCAATCACTGATATCATCGGTTCTGTTTTCATTGGCCAACATAGAAGAACAAAAATAATTACAAAAAAAACAGGTGTCCAAACGGACACCTGATTTTTTATTATCTGTGATTACCAATTTCTCAGCACGGCATCACAACCCATTGTGCTCATACCGGCCTGACTGACCAAGAACGACAGGACAACACCAATACCGAACAGCAATACAAAGCCGACCATCATACCGATACCCTTGTCTTTTAAATCGTCTTTTTTAACTTCGCCCTTAGAGATAAATCCCCACGCCCAACCTGCAATAACAAATGCTGCGCCAACAAACGCCAATGTTCGCAATGTTTTGAACACACCGTGCATTTGGGCAATCAACGCACACAGGCCATTATCGCCGCCGGCTGCGAATGCAGGAACAGACACCATAACGCCAATCAACGCAAAGTTTAATTTGTTTATCAGTTTTTTCATATAAATCCCCTTTTGCTTTCTTTGATATACTGATTTTATCATAATTTCCCCACCCTTTCAAATATAAAAAACACGCCACACGTGGCGCACACCAATGTTGCGTTTATAAAAAAAATGCGCCAATGGCGCATTTTTTTACTGCGAAACAATTATATAACGACGTTTCAAAACCGGCTGATTGCAGGTCTTGCAACCACAGGACGGGGCGTCCACAACCTCGCGCGCGGCCGGAACAATAATCTGGCGGTCGTGACGTGGTGCCTGGCCCAGGTTGTCACGCGCATACAAATCTGAACAACGGGTATTACGATACACAATCTTTTTACCGTTATTCATATCATAAACATCATTGCTGAAACGATGACCGTTTTCGCCCATTGTGTAAATGCAATCTTCGCCATCTTGGGTATAGCGAACGCCACCCTTGTAATAATCATAACTGCTGCATGCCGCCAATGCTGACAACGCCAAAACAGAAACCAAAACTTTTTTCATATCGCACCCTTTACGGTTTTTATCTGCGTTCTCTGTCCAGCCCCCCGATTCGTGATTTTATTATTGCACAAAATCGCCCGTTGTCAAGTTTTGTCATAAATTTTCCACAGGCGCGTTTGCCACAAATATGATATAATCATCATAAAAACCCAAGGAATACGCATTATGAAATATTCTGATTTCGGATTGGTCAACACACGCGCGACATTTGCCGACGCAATTCGTCGCCAGTATGCGGTGCCGGCATTTAATTTTTATAATATGGAAACATTACAGGCAATTTTATCTGCGGCGCGCGACACGCACAGCCCGGTTATCCTGGCGGTATCAGAATCCGCACTGAAATTTATGGGTGGCGATATGCTGATGGGAATGATACGTGGCGCAAATATTCGCGACAACGAACGCATCACCCTGCACCTGGACCACGGTTCCAGTTTTGATGCATGTCGCGACGCGCTGGAATTGGGATTTTCATCTGTGATGATTGACGCCAGCAAATTGCCGTTTGATGAAAATGTGGAACTGTCACGGCGCGTTGCCGAACTGGCGCACAAATACGACGCCACCACCGAAGCCGAATTGGGGACTATATCAGGCATAGAAGATGAAAACACATTTTCCAACCATTCCAGTTATACAGACCCCAACGACGTTGTAAAATTTGTGAACGCAACTGGAATTGATTCATTGGCCATCGCCATCGGGACCAGTCACGGCGCATACAAACGCAAAAATGAAAACGAAAAACTGCGCCTGGACATACTGGACGAAATTGCGAAACAGTTGCCAGAATTCCCACTGGTCTTGCACGGGGCAAGCAGTATTCCACAGAACTTTGTCAAAACCATAAATGAATTCGGCGGTGCGTTATCTGGCGCATTGGGGATTGACGCACAACAACTGCGCGCAGCAACAAAAATGAACATCTGTAAAATAAACGTGGACAGCGATTCCCGTCTGGCGTTCACCGCCGGCGTTCGCGCATCACTGGGTCAACACCCAGAAATGTTTAACCCACGCGATTTTCTAAAAATCGCCCGCCAGAACATCTATGAAAATTGCACAGACGAAATCAACCGCATAATGGGGTCTGATAATAAGTTATAAAGGCATAAAATGAAATTTGCGCCACGCATACATAAATTATCAAATGGCCTGAATGTTATTCTGGACGATTTTGATATCGCAACCGCATGCGTTGAAATCGCAATACACTCTGGGGCCACGGACGAATCCGACGCATCAGAATTCGGCATAACGCACTTTGTTGAACACATGCTGTCCAAAGGCACGCGCCAACACCCAGACACCATGGATAATACAACCAATATTCCCATATCTATTGGTGGCGTACGCAACGCTGGAACAACATACGATAAAATGTGTTTGTTTGGGCGCGTGTTGGCCGAAAATCTGGACAAACTGTTGGAATTA
Organism: uncultured Rickettsiales bacterium; assembly: GCA_900550565.1. Taxonomy (GTDB): domain Bacteria; phylum Pseudomonadota; class Alphaproteobacteria; order Rs-D84; family Rs-D84; genus Enterousia. The sequence goes on from URSG01000018.1 coordinate 7,442, forward strand.
TTTTCAGAACAATTAAGTGATTCCCTGTTTGACCCGCACAAGATTGAAATTGAACGTGGTGTAATTCTGGACGAATACAGACGCAAAATGATGGACAGCGTAGCCACATTTAATGTATTTTCCAATGAAAAATTATTTGGCGCACATAATATCCTGGGAACGCCAGATACAATAAAATTATTTACGCGCGAACATTTGATAGATTATTTCCATAAAGTCTTGTCTGCACAAAATATGACCATTTGTATATCTGGAAAAATTACCAACCCAGAAAAAACATTACACAAACTGGAAAAATTGTTTGGCTGGATTCCGGCATTTCAGATGTCACACACCCAACAAAAAATTACGCCAATCATTGCGCACAATTTAAAAGACGACCAACCAAATATTCAACTGCGCATTGCGTTTGAAAATATAATTCCCAACGATTTGAAACATCGGTATCAAACACTGGCCATAAACAGATTCAATTTTTTATTTAGCAAAAAACTGCACGAAATTGTTCGCAATAAACTGGGTATGGCATACGGCATATCCACTGCGCGCATGGAGCGTGCAACTGTATCAGCACACACAATCAACACATCAACCAGCCCGCAAAATATTGACACAATCATTGCAACACTCGCGCGCGAATGTGCCAGTGCGCAACAGAACCCAGAAATTACCGATGACGATGTTGCGCGTTCATGTATGCTGATGAAATTACAATTTGCCGACATCATGGAATCCGCGCCAAAACGTTGCGGAAAACTGTTGGACCACTGGCATCAATATGGTGAACTTTACAACCCGATGGGGGAAATGTACACAAATGACCAAATGACAAAATCAGATATCATTGACGCCACAAAAGATTTCTTTACCCCACCGGTATCAATTTTGACCCAAGGACCAGGTGTAAAATCAGATCTGAAACAAATCTGGACGGCAAATTTTAAATAAACAACGCGCCACAATGGCGCGTTTATTTCTAGGAAAACCCGAACGGTGCAGATGTGCGTAGTGTGGTTTGCGAAGTGTACAAAACGTACACGAGCAGAACACACCGCGCACAGATGTGTCATATTTATAAATAAATTAGAACGGTGCAGATGTGCGTAGTGTGGTTTGCGAAGTGTACAAAAACGTACACGAGCAGAACACACCGCGCACAGATGTGCCGTTCTAATTTATTTGGCGCGTTCTACGTATTCCAGGGTTTCAGTATTCACCACGATTTTTTCGCCGGCTTCTACAAACAGCGGAACTTGGACGCGGATACCATTGTCCAAAACGGCTGGTTTGCCACCACTGCTGGACGCGGTCTGGCCCTTTAACGCAGGTTCGGTTTCTTCAACTGTGGCGATAACTGTTTTTGGCAACGAGATAGATACAGGTTTGCCTTCTACAAAGTTCGCCTTGACGTTCATTTCTGGGGCCAAGAATTTCATTTGCTCGCCCAATGATTCAACCGGCATTGTGAACTGTTCATAATCGGACAGATTCATAAAGAATGCGTCTGTCCCATCAGAATACAAATACTGGCATTCAAAATCCTCAACCATCAGTTTTTCAACCTTGTCTTCGGCGCGCCAGCGATCGCCCCCCTTGTTTCCAGAATCAATATCACGCAAATCGGCCTGAACAAAGGCACCACCCTTGCCCGGCTTGACCTTGGTAATAGATGTCACAGAATAACGGCGGCCATTGTGCGAAATCACCCAACCCACGCGCATATCGTTTGCAATATATGATGCCATTGTTTTTACCTCTTTGATTTTTTATGAATTATAAAAATGCAACCGCCCGGTTGCAAGGCTTTTATTACGAATTACGCTTGTGCGTCCAATATCTGTCTATGCTTTCCATAATCAGTTTATCGGCCGCGTCGCGATTTGCCCAACCAGATACCTTGGACCAAGAATTTGGTTGTAAATCCTTGTAGTGCTGGAAAAAGTATTCAATCTTTGAACGCAAGATTTCCGGCAACTGTTCAATATATTCTGTTTTGGTGTAATACGGGTCAATCCGTTCCAACGGAACACAGATAATTTTTTCATCGCCACCGGCCTGGTCTTCCATAATCAGGGCGCCGATTGGGCGAACCTCTATTAAAACGCCGGGACGCAATGGCGCATTACAAACAACCACACAATCCAATGGGTCGCCATCATCGCCCAGTGTTCCCGGAAAATATCCATAGTTTGCAGGATATGCCATTGGCGCGTGCAAGATTCTGTCCACGCGTGGCAGTCCGGTTTCTTTATCAATTTCGTATTTTACGAATCCATTTTCTGGAACTTCTATAATTGCATTCATCTTTTTCGGGGGCATTTTTCCCGGTGCAATTTCTGCTATTGTCATATTCATCCTTTTTCTAAACTCGGCCAATTCTATCAGAAAAAAATACCTTTGCAAACGAATCGGGCAATAAAAAACGCCCCCAACGGGGCGTGTTTATTTTTCCTACATTCTCATTGGCATCAAGATGAACAATGCATCTGTATTTTTATCCGTTGATTTAATAATAGTTGGTGACAACGGATCCTGCATTTCCATCTGGAATTTTTCGCCTTCAACCTGGCCTGCGACGTCCATCAAGAACTTTACATTAAATGTGACTGTGAACGCTGCATCGCCATTATATTCAATGTCCAATTCCTGGGTCGCTGTTCCGGCATCTGGGCTGGACGCATTTACAACCAATTTGTTCATAGAATATGTCAACTGGACAGATTTTGTTTTATCAACACTGGCCACAGATACCAAATCAACCGCGTTCAAGAATTGTTTTCTGTCCAAGATTGCAATCTTGTCATTGCCCTTGGGGATAACAACGCGATAGTTTGGATATTGGGCATCAACCAATTTGCTGGTCAAAATTGCCGCCCCGACCGTAAAGCGCGCCTTGGTATCAGACAATTCAACCGTGACATCGTCAACCGTTGCGTCTTCTAATAATTTAGACAATTCGCCGATTACACGACGTGGCAAAATAACCGCCGGCATTTCCGCACTGCCTGCTGGGGCCGGCATTGCACACAACGCCATACGCTGGGCATCGGTTGCAACCGCCGTCAACATTTTTTCTTTGCCATCATCAGATATATGGAAATAAATACCACCCAAATGATAACGAACATCGTCGGTTGGAATTGCAAACTTTGTTTGATTTATCAAGTGTGCCAAATCGCCGGTTGTCATCTGGAACTTTGTGGTCAGATTGCTGCCTGCCATGGCCGGGAAATTTTCCGCCGGCAATGTTGGCAAACGGAATACCGCACGTCCACTGGACACCACCAGTTGATCGCCAGCCTGTTTAAATGTGATTTCAGCATCATCTGGCAATTTACGCACAATATCATACAACATCTGGACCGGAACAGTTGTCTTGCCGCCCAACGTAATGTCGGCCGCCACATGTTCAACCAATTCCAAATCAACATTTGTCGCCGACAAGATTAAATCATCAGCAACTTCTAACTTTACATTCATCAATATCGGCAATGTCGCGCGCTTTTCCACAATGGACTGCATATGTCCCAACGCACGGATTAAAACCTGACGAAATACCGAAAATTCCATTATTACACTCCTAAATATCTTATGGTTTCCCACATTCTTTTATCTGATTTTACCAAAAAATGCCGATTCGGTGCAAGAGCAAATACGCACCCCCGACGCGACAAATCAGAACAAACAAAAAAACTGGCCGCAGACACGCGACCAGAATACGTTTATCCCGGGATAACTTATTGTTTTTCAATAACTTTTTCCAACTTTGCACGTAATTTTTTCATATCGTCGTATTTGGTGAATTTACCCTTTTCTGCAATAGAAATATCACCGCTTTCTTCGGACACGACCAAAACCGTGGCACTGGACACCTCGGACAGGCCCAACGCCGCGCGATGACGCGTGCCATATTTCCAATTCAGGTTATTTTGCGACAGTGGCAAAATCCCCCCTGCATAGGCAATACGTTGGTTTTCAATTATCACCGCCCCGTCATGCAATGGTGTTTTGTTAAAGAATATCGTCAACAATAATTCACTGGTGACAACTGCATCAATACGAACACCTTTTTTATCAATGGCACTTTCGTCCAATGTTGACGGGAACACAATCAACGCACCTGTCTTTTTTGCCGACATATATTCAACCGCACTGCACAGCGCGTCCAGGCAACGTGTATCTTTGGTTGCGATGCCACCCTTGCGGAACATACGGGTCCAACCCTCTAAATTTCCCATCAACGCCATAAATTTACGCAATTCTGGTTGGAAAATAACAATCAGACCCAACGACAAGAACAGCGCAGTCCAATGCAAAAATCCGCCCAACAAATCTAAATGCGCCCACGTCAGCACGAAACTGGTGAACCACAATGCGGTCAACCCCAGCAATCCACGCACCAATCGTTCAGACGATGTGTTTTGAATAAAACTTCTGTAAAACAGCCATACTAAAACAGCGATTATTAAAATTTGCGTCAATCCAAGCCAACTAAACATTTATTATCTCCTTAGTTTATTTGTTTTCTTTAACTTCTTGCCTTGATGTTATAACAGTTTTTTCCAAATCTGCAACAGGTATATTCAACCAATCTGGGTCATTACGTTGCGGTGGCGCACCACGGGTCATTGCGGTTTCGCACGGGTGTTCGTCCGCCAGCCAGTTTTCCAACAAATCCCCTGCCAACAGACCGACGCCGGCCCCAGCAACCAAACCAATTCCGCCAGTGAACGGCGCCAACAGCAACCCCAACCCAGTTGCCGACGCAACCTTGCCTGCAACAGCCGCGCCACTGATTTTTATATCAGGTTCTGCCAAATTCCCTGTTATTTCAACAGAATTTACCACATTTCCGGTCAGCGACAGTTTAATACCACGAACAGGAACCGTCGTCAATGCCATCTTTAATTTTTCTTTGCCTAAATCCAAACTGCCGGCCAGACGTAAATTTATGGCATTAGTTTCCACCGCGACCCCCTGTTGCGTTTCTGCGACCCCATTGCGCAATTTAGTATTCAACGCCACACACGAAATTTTCATCTGGTTATATTTCTTTTCCGTTCGGAACATATCCTGGACACTGTGTCGCAACGTCGTCAAGAAATCCGTCCCATACATATATGCAACCAGCGCAGAATGCGCATATCCAGACCCAGACGATTTTACCTGGACAGGCCCCGTTGCCGTCGCCATCAGTTCAGACAAATTTGTCCCGTTGGCCTGTAAATATACATCTACGTTTGTCGGCAAATCTGACAACAGGTCTGTTTCACGAACCTGGGTCAATATTTCACCGACCCTGATATCGCGTCCACGTGCCGCCGCGGTGGCGTAATACCGTCCTTCGCCGTCAATATTAGCATCAACGCCAATCGTTATTTTGCCACCTGCCATTGACACATCGCCATCCGCGCGCAGTGCGCCATCATTTAATTTTGCCCGCAGGTCAATATCACTAATTGTCAAATCACGATACACAACCAATTTACCAATTTTTGCGGTCAGATTCACATTGAACTCGCGCAATTCTTTGCCATACAGTGGTGTATCTTTGAACACGTTCAAATCGCGCTTTGGACGCACCCAGTTTCCCTGATACCATTCTGGGAACACCTGGATTAAATTTATGGATTTTGATTCAACCTTGGCATTTATCACCATTTGTGGCCGGCCCCAATCCACACTGCCCGACAGACGCACTTCGTTTCCACGAACCGTAAAAGACGATTTCCGCAACGTCAATTTAGTGCGATCCAGCCCACCTGCGATATTTACGCGCATTGTCGGAATCTGGGTCAAATCCAGTTGCAACAGACGCCCCACCGCCGACACATCTGGAATATCGCCCTTGATAACAAAATCAATCGGTGCGAGGCTGGTGCCTTCCAGTGCAATATCTGCAATCAGTGCGTCACCCCCTGTTGAAAACGCAACGCGCATCGGATAAATCCGACGTTCTGCATTATATTCATAGTAAGACAAAATAAACGGGAATACATCATCGCCATTTTTTATCCACCCCGTGTATTCACGCGTATCACTGCGTGGGACATATCGCAACGAGAAATCCGCCAACGAATATTTTTTACCAAAAACGTGCGCGGTTAAATTATGCACCTCTATTCCGCCCAGGCCCGGATCTTCAAATGGGAATTTTTTAGGTCCGGCATCCGCAGGCGTGCCTTCGTCGTCTTTTTTTGGACTCATCATAACAGAAAATTCGCCGGCCGCATTTTTTTCCAGGCAAACGTCTGCCCCATAAATCTTTACATTTTGAATTGTCGGCATTGGCCGAAACAGCGACACCAAATCCAACGTGACGTCTATCTTTTCAGCACTGAACGCATACTGATGTTCTGCCCAATCTGCACTAGGAACACGCACCTGGTTTAATTCAATACGTGGGCGCAAAGAAAATTTCCACGACACATCACCTGCGATTTCAACGGGCATTCCGGTCGCATTACGTAATATAGACAAAACATTTCCGCGCAATGTTTCCAGGTTCACCTGGCTGAGTGCAATGAAAAACGCAACCAACAGTCCGCCAAAGAACAGAACGACAATACGCGCAATCATCAAAAATTTTCTTTTCCTTCTGGTCTTCACATCTCCCCCCAGTTTATGGTAATTGGAATTCAAAAAATTCCATAATCTGTGTCATAAATGCCGGCGGTACGGCACGAAATGTCATCACACGCCCAGTCGTCGGATGCTGAAACGTCAACTGATACGCCAACAAAAACAGATTATTTGTTGCCATAATTTCACCCAACGCGTCGGGTGCATTGCGCCCAGACCCATACAGTGCATCACCCACAATCGGCGCATTTAAAACCATCGCACTGTGCACACGCAACTGGTGCGTGCGACCTGTTTTTGGCGAAAACAGAACCCACGACAAATGTTCACCTGCGGTTGCCAAAACCTGGTATTCTGTGATTGCACGTTGTGGACGTTGCCCTGTGCCGTTATTGGTCCGGGCCGGCGAATCAAAAACCTGGCCCTTTATCATATAATCATCAATCGTGCCACGCGCCGGTTTCACATCGCCATTTAATAACGCCAGATATTCTTTGTGCGCCGTTTTCGCCTGGAACGCGGCCGTCAGATTTTGCGCCGCACGCAGATTTTTTGCCACAACCAACAGTCCTGATGTTTCCCTGTCCAATCTGTGAACCAATGAAATTTTATCATACGGAAACAGCGCAGTTGCCATTTTATCCACAGATTTACGAATTCCTGTTCCGCCCTGGACAGCCATACCCGCAGGTTTATTAAACACAACAATATCATCGTCGCTGTGAATTATGCACTTGCGCAGTTCTTCTAAATCCGCCAGTGTGAAATTATCGCCACTTTCTGTTTTCTTGGGGCGCACGGCGTATCCGGCAACCGTTGGCGGAATACGAACGACATCATCTGTGCGCAAAATTTCCTGACCGTGAACACGACGTGAATTAACACGAATTTGCCCCCCACGACACAGACGATAAAATTCACGCTGGGGCATAGACGGAAAATGTCGCAAAAACCAACGCAACAAACGCACGCCATCTTCGGTCTGGGAAACTGTGATTGCATCTGCCATAAGAACGCCCGTTATTCACCGTATGTTATCTGAACACTGTTTGTTGCGTCGCTTTTACTGCAATCGCCGACAGCGCCACCCTGTTTGCCATTAGACATAATATACCCAACCGAATCGGACCACGCCTTGGTCACAAAATATTCACAATCAGATTTAGACAACCCATCAATAGAAACAACAAACTGGCGCGAGTTCGCCGGGTCAACCGCCAACGCGTATGTTCCGCCGTATGGATTCTTGTTTGTCATACCAATCGCACCAAATATTGTTGAATTGTCTATGTGTGAATAATCGTCAAATTCACCCAACAGCGCGCGAACCTGGGTCACCATCTGGATAACTTCGTCATTGACGGCATTACGTTTTTGTGTGCGCATTGCGGTTGAAATCATACCGATTGCCCCAACCGTTATAACACCCATAATCGCCAACACGCCCAACATTTCAATCATTGACCGACCAGATTCTTGTTTCATTTTTATATCCCTTATTTGCTATTTGTTTTT
>URSG01000019.1 GCA_900550565.1 uncultured Rickettsiales bacterium
ATGCCTAAATAAAATTGGTATATATTCTTTGTGCGCCCTGCACTTTTTATCGTGGCATTTTAACAGCGTCTGACATCTGGGCAATAAATTCAGACAATGACATTGTTTCTTGTTTGTCTATTCCCAAACGACGCAACGTCACGGTTTTATCTGCGGCCTCTTTTTCGCCAACGACCGCAATAATCGGCGTCTTGGCCAGTGACAGTTCACGAATCTTGTAATTCACCTTTTCGTCACGCAAATCGGCACGCGCCCACACGCCTGCATTGCGCAGTTCGTCTGCGACCATTGTTGCGTATTCCGAAACCTTGCCTGAAATTGGCGCAACAACGACCGGTTCTGGCGACAGCCACAGTGGCAGATTTCCCCCTGTGGATTCCAGCAAGATTCCCATAAAGCGTTCAATAGAACCCAACATCGCGCGGTGCAACATAATCGGACGATGTTTTTCACCATCTTCGCCGACATAGGACAAATCAAAACGTTCTGGCAAATTCATATCCAACTGAATTGTTCCACACTGCCAAATTCGTCCCATTGAATCTTTCAGATAGTTATCAATTTTCGGGCCATAGAACGCCGCGTCCCCTTCGGCAATTTCGTATTCAATACCATTGTCGTCCAGTGCGCGTTTCAGTGCCGCTTCGGCCTTGTCCCAAATTTCATCTGACCCGATACGGAATTCAGATTCTTTACGAGTTGCCAGTTTCATTGAAATGTTATCAAAGCCGAATTTACCATAAATATCCTTGATAAAGCGCAAAATCTTTACAACTTCGTTTTCCAGTTGTTCTTCGGTACAGAAAATATGCGCATCGTCCTGGGTAAATTCGCGAACGCGCATCAGTCCAGACAGACCGCCTGCGGCCTCGTAGCGATTTACCTTGCCGAATTCGGCCAAATACATTGGCAAATCTTTGTATGATTTAATTCCCTGGCCAAATACCAACATACCACCTGGACATGACATCGGTTTTACACAGAACGTTTTGCCGTCTTGGGTTTTCCCAGAATAATTATGTTCGCCATACTTTGCCCAGTGACCACTGCGTTCCCACAGACTGCGGTCCATAACCGATGGCGTAGAAATTTCCAGATACCCTGCCCGTTCCTGGCGGCCACGGATATATTCAATCAGGCGACGATAAATCTTGTATCCTTTGTCGTGCCAGAACACTGCACCAGGGGCATAATCCGGTTCAAAATGGAACAAATCCATATCGCGTCCCAATTTACGGTTATCACGCGCGGCGGCCTCGGCCATATTTTTCAAATGTTGTTCCAGTTCTTCGCGTGTTGCAAATGCGTCAACATAGATACGCTGCAACATTTTGTTTTTCGCGTCGCCCTTCCAATATGCGCCTGCGACATTGCGAATTTTGAACGCATCACGCGGCAAATCCTTGGACGCGTCAACGTGCGGCCCACGGCACAGGTCAATAAAATCACGGAACTTATAAACAGACAACGCTTCGCCGGCGGCATCGTATTCATTTAACCATTCCATTTTATATGGCTGGTTGGCGAACAACTGTTTTGCTTCGTCCAGCGACACATTACGCTGTTCAAACAGACCGTTTGATTTAATCAACGCACGCATTTCGTGTTCAATTTTTTCAAAGTCTTCTTCGGAAAATCTGTGTTCAGTATCAAAATCGTAATAAAACCCGTTTTCAATCGCCGGGCCACCTGCGAATTTAACATCTGGATACAGTTTCTGGACCGCGGCCGCCATGACATGGGCCAGCGAATGACGAATCGTTTCAATTGGATATGACATAATTATAAACCCTTTCTAATTTGGTTTTTGTTGTTGTTTTTGTTTTGTTTGATTATTGCATTGCGCGGCCAAAACCGCAAATAGAATTTACACCCCCAAAGGGGTTGTTGTGATTGTTGTAAATGTCAAAATAATCATAAATTCTTTCATAACACGCCTATTCTATGACTATACTGCACAAAAATCAATAAAAAATGCCGGCAAGCCGGCATTTACATCAGAAATCAATTATACACCCAAACAGCACCGCGAAAAAGAAGCACACACTGCCCCCGATTACGAACATGTGCCATATCGCGTGCGAGAATTTTAATTTACGCCACAGATAGAATATCACCCCAACCGAATATGACAGCCCCCCGGCCAAAATAAACCACATTCCGCGCGCAGGGATATACTTTATCATCGCCGGCAAAATAAACAGCAATGTCCAGCCCATAACCAGATACAACAAAACCATCCATTTCGGCTGTTGCTTTGGATTACGAATTTTCATAACTGCGCCAAATATCACAATCGCCCATAAAATACCAAATACCGTCCAACCGATTGGCCCACGTAAATTCACCAACATAAATGGCGTGTATGTGCCGGCAATCAAGGCATATATGGCAACACTGTCCCAAACCTCAAAGAAACATTCGCCGGGTTTGCCAATGGTTGCGTGACACATTGTTGAACCAAAATACAGCGTGAACATTGTCAGCCCAAAAATCGCACACGATACAATCGCCCACGCATTGCCGGCCAACGCCGCATATACAACCAACAGTGTCAATCCTGCGATTGCCAACCCGATACCAATACCGTGGGTTAAAATATTTAATGTTTCTTCCCCTTTGGTGCTGGGGCGTTCCCAGCGAAACAATCCCGTTGCACGCAATATACGCAACAAGCGTCCGCCACGCGCATCACGTTTAACCTGGCGCACCAGGGTGCGCGAATGTTTTTTTGTTTTAACCATTTACAATCTCCTCTATTCTTTGTTTTACCATATCTGCCCCCATAACTTGCATAACAGAATACAAATCTGGTGTATTTGTCCGCCCTGTCATCGCTACGCGCAAATTCATCGCAACGTCACCGTTTTTAAGTCCGCACGCCGACGCAATCGCAACAATTTTGTTCCACCACACGTCCTTGTCATCGTTTATGTCAAACGTCGTCAGAAACGCCGTCAAAACATCGCGATTAAACGCATATTCAGAATTTTTGGTGTGCAACGCGTCCCAGAAATACGCGATTTCGTCCAACGTCTGGCGCCAGGTGACAAAATCCTTGCGGATACGTTTTGGATTATCGCGTTCAATTCCCAATGCCGCCGCCAGATACTGTGAATTTGCGACCTGCATTTTTTGGACATCATTACCGTATTCATTTGCCCAATCTGTGATATTGCGAACCAAATCCGTCACAGACAATGTTGCGATATATTCACGCGCCCACCATTCCAGTTTTTTCATATCAAACAACGCACCAGAAATCGGAATCTTTTTTACACGCAACGGGTATTGCCAGATAGATGAAACCTGGCCTTTGGATTTAGCCTCTTCATAACCCGATGCCGCTATATTGCCCAGATATTCCAGCACCGCCGCCGTTGGCCAACCATCGGCCAAGAAAAATGCAACATTTGCCTCGGGGTCTTTGCGCTTGGACAATTTGCGTTGTTTGCCGGTTTCGTCATCTATTTTATCAATCGTTGACGTGTGAACATACATCGGCGCAGTCCACCCCATCATACGAAACAACTGTGCGTGCAACGGGAACGACGGCAACCACTCTTCGCCACGAACGACGTGTGTTGTGCGCATAAAATGGTCATCAACCAGATGTGCAAAATGATACGTCGGCAACCGGTCGTTTGATTTAATCAGAACAATATCTTCGTTATTTTCTGGAAATCCGATTGAACCACGCACTGCGTCCTTGCAGAAAATACGCTTTGACGAGTCGCCAGTTGAATACAAACGAATCGTTGGCACCTCGCCATTGTCCAGATGTGCAATGATTTCATCATCTGTTAAATCGCGGTCACGCGCGAATTCGCCATAAATACCGGTGGCAAAACCGGCCGCCTTTTGAGTTGCGCGAATTTGTTCCATATCGTCCGCGGTTAAAAAGCACGGATATGCCAACCCACGCGCCAATAAATCCGCCGCCACACTGTGATAAATTTCGCGACGCTGGGATTGATAATACGGGCCATATTCCGGCACATTATTATATTCCAATCCGAATCGGTGCATAGAATCCACAATAATATCAACGGCGGACGCAACCTCGCGCTTGGTATCAGTATCTTCTATGCGCAGCATAAACACGCCACCCGTATCACGCGCCAATTTACAATCAACCAGCGCACCATACAATCCGCCCAGGTGCATAAATCCCGTCGGGCTGGGTGCAAAACGTGTCACAAACGCGCCGTCTGGCAAATCACGCGGTGGAAACTTTTTTTCCAGTTCGTCCAGTGTGTATTTCGGTGCCGCCCCCAGAACGCGTGCGATTAATTCTGATGATAAACCATTACGCATCTTTATTTTCCTTTACCCAATTATTATTTTGTTTTAGCGAATACAACTATATCACGTGGCACGCCATGCAACATCATAAATTTACGCAGCACCCCTTCGCGTGCGTATCCTGCACGCCTGGCCACCGCCTGAGATGGCAGGTTTTCAGTATCCACATGAATTTCAATTCTGTTTAATCCCAGCACATCAAAACCATATAGTTCCAGCATACCTACTGCGCGTGTCATAATGCCCTGCCCCATTGCATCGCGGGATAACCAATATCCGATTTCGCCACGCTTGTCCGCCTCGTTCAGCTCAACAAAACTGACGGACCCACGGATTGCACCATTTTGCGTTATAAAATATGACCCTTTTTTAGTATCAAACCCTTTGACCAATGCAGGGTATTCATCTTCGGGTGTTTTAACGAATTTCACCCAGTTTAACCACTGGGCCAAATATTCGCGTTGCCCATCAATCAACGTAAAAACAGTGCGCGCGTTTTCAAACGTTGGCGCAATTTTTTCCAATTGAAAATCATCGGCTTTCATGACCGGTGGAAACTCTGCCATTAATTTACCTTGTTTTATATTATATGGAATTCTATACTAATTATATGGAAAAACAAGAAATAAGAACCTTTGGTCGCCGACACGGCAAAAAACTGTCCGCGCGCAAACAATACCTGTTGGAAACTGTTTTGCCGGCAATTTTTGCAAAAAATACCGAAACGGCCGGGAATTTTAATATCCTTGAAATTGGATTTGGTGCCGGCGAACACGTCCGCACACTGGCGCACGACAACCCAACGGCAACCGTTATTGGTGCCGAACCGTTTGTGAACGGCGTTGCGGCATTACTGGGCGCGATGACCGATGTCCAGACAAACGAAATTTTACCAGAATACAAAAATATTCGTATCTATCCCGACGATGTACGTGAATTTCTGCGTACAGGCAATATGAAATTTAAACAAATTTGGGTTTTGCACCCCGACCCCTGGCCCAAGGCAAAGCATGAAAAGCGTCGCCTGTTGCAGGCCGAATTTATAAACCTGTTGGCATCACACCTGACCGATGACGGCGAAATTATTATCGGCACTGACCATTGGGGGTATTATGATTGGATTCTGGCCCAGGTTGCACAAACCGACCTGAACACAACTGTTCCCGATATTTCAACCATAGAAACGCGTTATCAGCATAAAAATATGGCCGAAACCGACGGCCCAAAATACCTGGTTATCACCCGATAAAGAACCGCAGATTGGTCAATTTTTCTGGCCGAATTTGTTCAATTAAACGCACAACCTGCTCGGCCCTGGTGGGATTGGCCAGTGGCGCAAAATGCACATCACCCCGAAACGTGTCCATTGCGTTCAGCGCACCATAAAACCGCCCCACAAAATCTGATTTATCCCCAGTATCACACGACAAAACAAATATTACCGACGCCGCCGAAATTGCGTTCAACGCACCAAAAACGTCCGCCCATTGTCCAGGCTCTATTTTACAAATATCCAACCCAACCGACAGATTTTTATTAAAGAACAAATCATCACGAATCGGTCGCAGATTTTGAACAAATGCCCCCAGGTCAGCCACACGCATAAACACCTGGGCGGTGTGTGCGCCACGCTTGAACGCGGTATTTATACTTACTGTTAAATCAGATGCATCTGTCGCGTTTATTCCGCGCGAACGTGGTGGCACATAAAATCGCGTTGATATTTTAACCTTGGTCTGTTCCACCCAGGGCCAAACAGTTTCCACGGCGGCATTTCCCACAGATATATCAGACGCGTCGTGTGCAATCGCGTCATCAACCACGCCTGCCAACGTATTTGCATCAATATCGGCCGGACACCACGTGGCAATATGCCCTTTTAATTCATCAAGAATATTTCTGTCATCAATCATTGCACTTTTTACTTTATCACAAATATGATATAATTAAAATCAAATGAAATACAGAATTGACAATATGTTGCTTGGTCTGCTGTGGTTGCTGGTTGTGACCCTGGGGGGCTGTTTTTGGTTTAATACGATGTTCGGCTTTAATTTATTTGTCGGCGCGCATTGGCAATATTTATCGTATCTCCAGGCGGCCCAGACACCAGTCAAACCATCATTTTATATATCACTGGTTATTTTTGCAGCGGTGATGATATTCGGACTGTATTTAATTATGCGCCCCCGCCTACGCAAGATTTATTTGCCGATTATGCGAATCACTGGGCGCAAAAAAACGGAACCTGCAACTGATACTGCGCCTGTGGCGCAACCTGAACCTGGGCAGACAACCGTTGTTATGCCAAATACGCCTGTGCGTCCCCCACGGCTAAGTGCGTCGTCACTGGGCGGTATGCAACCGATAAACAACGGGACTGTGACCCCACCGGCTGCGCCAACGCCACCGGCCAAACCGGTCGGCCCCACAGACGCAGAAATCGCACAAACATCTGAAATATTTAAATCCGCAGGATACACCGTTAAAAAAACGCCGCGCATAAACGGTCACCAGTTCAGTTTGCTGGCAATCGGTACAAACGAAACACTGTGGCTGGGCGGTCACGGCATTGCTGTCGCCGACATGGCACGTGCGATTGAAAAATTATCTGATATTTTCTCGGACACTTTGGAAGATGTGTATATAAACATAAACGGATTTGTCATCGGTGCGCCCGATGCGGCAACCGCAGAATTTGATAATATATTGATGTTTAATGACCTGGACGGCCTGCGCGAATATATTTCGGCACACCCCAATGCCCCCCTGCCTGATGATGACAACGGGAATTTTGATGCATATTCTGAATATATTGATACAGTTATAAACTACATAGGTAAAATCTGATGCAATGGTCCCAAGATACAGCAATGCGACGCGCACGCGAACTGAATATAGACGATATTCCGTTCGTATGTCATCGCCCTGTATTGGTCCCAGTTGCCCCAGATTGGTTCACGAAATACAAGGCCCTGACACGTCAATTTGTGCAAACGCTGACCGATTCGGTTGATACGCTGGCATTTATGAATTTACCCCAAGATGAATTTATCGCACTGATTATGGGGTCACGCCTGCCGGATAATTTATCGTTCAGATTTCGTATTCCGTTGGTATGGGGCGGAAAACTGGCGTTGGAAAATATATTTATGTGCCAAACATTTCCGCACGCGCATAATATGGACCGGTTTATAATTGAACAATCTGGCAATGATATGATTTGGTTGCCAAATCCTGCAAAAAAAATTTATGTCCCGGCGCATACCGCTGGCGGTGGCGACGGTGGCAACGCAACCGAAGACAGGCTGTCTCAAATGGCGGCCCAGATTGCACAATCGCGCGGTATGGAATAAAGGGAAAAGAAAAAACAATGTCTGAGTGTGATGAATTTTTATCAACAATAAAATCACGTGGGGCAACACTGGCACCGGCCCCAGGCGCGCGCGCTGCGACATTGGCGAATACGGCATTACAGAATTTGCGTGCTGCAATGTTGCCTGCGTTTTTACTGGAAATGTACACCAAGGCCGGCGCAATAAATCTGGGGACTGGATATATTTTTGGCGCGACCGAGGTTGCACGTGGCGCAAAATACCCTATCCCAGACATAGTGTCTGTGAACCGCGAATTGACCGCGATAAAAAAGTTGCGTGGATTGACTGTATTTGGACGCAACGATTTATTTTGGTTTGCGTTTGATTCGTTTGGAAATTGTATGATGTTGGACAATTTGAACCTGGGGGTGTTGCGCAAATATGACAATCCGTATCGCGCAATGTCCGATTGTTTGCTGGGGGGCAAATTTTAATCTATGAAAAAAATTTCTGTTTCTTTGTCTGGTCATCACACCAGCATATCGCTGGAACCAGAATTTATTGATGCGCTGAACGAAATCGCCCTGCGCCAGAAAAAAACGGTCAGTGAAATTATAAACCAAATTGATAAATCGCGCGCGTCGCAAAACCTGTCAGGCGCAGTGCGCGTTTGGATACTGAAAAATTATAAATAAAAAGGCCGGTATTTACCGGTCTTTTTTACGGTTAAAGAATATCGTGGCCGCCGCGGCAAATGTCAGAATTATAATCAACATCGCATCGCGCCCGATATATCTGTATGGTGTCTTGTGCGCACCACAAACCATACCGTCCATTGCGCCCGTTGCCCCAACATCAATTTGCGAAACAACCTCGCCATCGGGCGAAACAAATGCGCTGATGCCTGAATAATTTGCGCGCACAATCGGCAAACCACTTTCAATCGCGTACCGACGCACCATATCCAGATGCTGATACGTGCCAGGCGTTGCCCCAAACCAGTTGTCGTTTGTTATGTTCACAATCGCACTGGGGGTCGCACCACGTGGCACCAACGAATCGGTAAATATTATTTCATAGCAAATTGCCGGGACAAAACTGAACGCGCCACCGTCCAGATTCATCGTAATAACACGCGCACCATCACCCGGGGTCAGATTGCTTGGCGATGGCATTATGCCAAATGGACTGTATTCACCAAACGGCACCAGGTGTGATTTATGATATGTCTGGGTGACCTGGCCTGCGTTATCTGCAACAATCATTGAATTGTATATTTTGCCATCTGAAACAGATGTCGCACCAATAATGATTGGACGCGCCAACACCGCCGACAATGGCATTTCGTTATCAACCATTGCAAACGGATATGTTGTTTCTGGGAATACAATTAAATCAGGCACTGCGTCCCCCACCCCATCTTGGGACAACGCAACTAAATTTTGAACATTACGTTGTGCCTGGGCAATGCGATCTGCACGTGATGAATATTGCATTTTTGTTGATTGCGATTGCGCCGGCTGAACAATTCTGATAACAGGACGCGATGCGATTTCATCGTCACATTTTGACGCATTGATATTGTGCGCGCCCCAGATTCCGCCACATAGCGCGATTATCACAAATATAAAAAATGGCGCACGGGATTTACGGCACAGCAAATCAACCACCGACGCAATCAACCCCAATATAACAAATGTCAATCCCATCGCCCCCCACAACGACATAGAATTAGCAATTATCGGCATTGGCAATGTAATATTGGCAATCGGATTCCACGGAAACCCAGTCATCACCCATTCGCGCAACCATAAAACCAGTGTCCACGCACCTGCAAAAACAAACGGTCGCGCC
Organism: uncultured Rickettsiales bacterium; assembly: GCA_900550565.1. Classification (GTDB taxonomy): domain Bacteria; phylum Pseudomonadota; class Alphaproteobacteria; order Rs-D84; family Rs-D84; genus Enterousia. Next base: position 9,477 of record URSG01000019.1, read on the forward strand.
GCATACGCGCCACGCACGCGCACAGCCAAAACAAACGGCCAAACAAATACGACGGCACCAAACAACGCCAAACCAATTAAACTGGGGATTGTCCAAATTGCAAACTGTGACTGTAATTCTGGGACAACATATATAGAATGCAATGTCCACCAAAACATAGCCAAACTGTATGTCGCACCAAACGGAATTGCGCGACACCACGCACGCCAAAAACTGGTATTGCAATCTGCGCTATGCGCCAGTATCCAGTATCCAGCGCCGATTGCACCCAATGTTAAAAACCATAAATTAAATGGTGCAAAACCCAATGACGCGATCGCCCCCAGCGCCCCCATCAGCACATATTGCACCCAACCGTTTGGCTTGAATTTGAATCTGTGCAAAAATGAAATAATCCCCGAACCAGGACAACTTTTTTTATCTGCCTCGCCATCATACGGATTTTTATACCCCAGTTTTTTCATAATCTGGATTTCCAACGGTTCCATCACCGCGGCCTGGTCATCAGTAATATGGTCATAACCCATCAAATGCAATGTGCCGTGCACAACCATGTGGGCGGTGTGTTCTGCGACTGAAATTCCTGTGTCTGCGGCCTGGGCTGCGACAGTATCCAATGATATATAAATGTCACCCAACAATATCGGATCGCCCAATTCAAATGACAAAACATTTGTCGGTTTATCAATACCGCGATATTGGCGATTCAGTTGATGAATTTCAGCGTCATCGGTCAGGGTAATAGAAACCTCGGCTTTGTTATGTGCCGCACCCAACGCCATACGCACAATTTTTTCAAAATCAATTTTATATTTTTTCCAACGATTATCGTTGTAATTTACATACACTTTCATTTTTATTTTGTCCCGATTTTTTTACGCCGTATAATCGTCGCGTGTGGCTAAATCGTGTATATTGCGCATTTTTGCACGTCCTGTTTTTTTCATTTTTTCGGCCCCAACATTAAATGCAAAACGTTTTAATTTTGCGTTCTTGGCATTTCCAATCTGGGCCAGACCTGTGACACGTGTAATATCAGATTGCACGCGCTTATTACCATTTGCCAATGCCAATTTATAATTGGCCAACGCCTTTTGCAAATCGCCCTTTTGTTCATAGGCAACCCCAGCATTATAATATGCCGCAGCATATTGTTTTTTATCTTTGATACGTGTAATAATCTGGCGCGCCTGGTCAATCGCCATATCATACATTGCCATTTTATTATATGTCGCCGCAATATCATTACGCAACGCAGCATTATCTGGTTCGCTTTTCTGCAATGATAAATATTTTTTCAACGCAACCTGATAGTCGCCTTTTTTGTATGCAGCGTTGGCACTGGCATACATATCATCACTTACATCCGCCACAGGCGCAGCGTCAATATTTTCTGACAACAGCGTAAATTTTGAAGACGTCTGTTCGGCATACAAACCCTGAGCCGGCCCCAATTCACATTTGCCATTTTCACATACGGCCAGCACTTCTTTCGGCAGATAATCTTTGACCTTGGGCGCATTTGCCATAGAGTCACCATTATGATCCACCGGCTTTTTCAGCCATTTATGAAATGCTGCATACAACTGACGATTTGCGCTTCTGTGCTCTTCGTCCCCGACAAAGAATCTGGCATTTCTGCCGCCAACGCATTTATAAAATTCGTATAATCCGCCCATTGGACAATTCATCAGCATTTGCGGCGTAATGTCGCCAGTCATAACGCCCGCCTCTGCCCAACGACGCCAAGAAATTCCAGGGCCACCTGCCAAGAAATTTCCCAATCGTCCGGCAACTGTTTTGGCACTTTTTCCGTGCAACCAGGCACGTCCAAAACTGGTTTCTGCAACAACCGGATATTGGGCAAAACGTGCGCGCACCAAACTGTCCGGCATATTCACGCCATATTTTTTAAAGTCCTGACGCAACAATTCAAAACGTTTCCGATTATTTTTATCATTTGGTTTTTCAATAATTTTTGTCCCGGTATTATATATAACCGACGCCATCAACAACGCCTGTTTAGTGGTGTTGATGTCAACCTTGTCCACACCGACCTGATAGCAATACATAATAAAATAAGTTTCGCCATTTTCTAAATGCCAACGCGCCAACTCGTATGCGCGTTCAGTTGTAATTGGCTTGGTATCTTTGGTCACACTGATACCCCCAGGCAACACTGTTGAACCAAAACCGATTGTCCAAATGCCACGGCTGTCTTTATACGGTTTGTGCAGTCCTGTTTCCTTGTCAATTACGACACCTTCCTTAGAGATTAAATCTGCAATTAAAAATGGCGTAATTGGTCGCATCCGTTCCAGATATGCCCCGTATGTATTTGGTTGCGCCTGCTGGGTTGTTTGTTCAATATGAACTTCTTGGGGTGGTGCGTATGCAATATCATCTGATTTATCTTTGGCGATTTTTATTCCGCCCATCGTCGTTATTGCAAACATCAGGTAATATAATAAATGCGATGATAAATTAGGATATTTTTTTAAAATTTCGTCCAGTTTTTTATTTTCGCCCTTTTTATTTTTTCCAATTTTTTTATTTGCGAACCCGCGTTCCATCGCACGCAATGCATGATTATCCAGCGTCACATATTTGGTTGCCCACAACAAGAACTGAAACAACGCCGTTGTTGTTATACCGGTCTTGCGCGCAAAATCTTTTGCGTCAGACTGAGCGATTTTTTTCTTTAATTTTCCCATTGCACGATGTGGTGCGTTCACAACCTTTCTGAATTTTTCAGACATTTTATTTTCCCCGTTTTGTTTTTCCCAATCCTGATTTTTTTGCGATTTTTGAACGACGCAACGCATAGTTCGGCGCAACAAAAGGATAGTCCGCCGGCAGTCCCCATTTTTCGCGATATAATTCAGGCGTCATATTAAATTTACGTCGCAAATAACGACGCAACATTATGTGCCACGTGCCATCTTCCAGACATTGGATTTTATCAGGCCGAACAGATGCCGCAATCTGGGCCGGTGTTGCCGCCGCCCCACGCAATGTTTCACGTGCCTTGGCCACCGCCGCCCCCATAGACAGCCCAGGATTTGCCGCCATTGCCGCCGCGGCCAGATTTGCAACCGCCAACGTAAAATCAGAATTTTTATCATTATTTATCAATTGATAATCCTTTGATTTTCTAATACAGTTATTATACCACAAAATAAATGACAAATAAAATCAAAGTAAAACAAATATAAAATGCCAACCGATACCAGACCACTTGCAGATTTAATGCGTCCACAAACGATTGATGACGTTATTGGCCAGACGCAACTGTTGGGCGAAAACGGCCTGGTGCGCCGTATGGTTGACAATCATAAATTATCAAATTTGATTTTGTGGGGGCCGCCGGGTTGCGGAAAAACCACAATCGCGCGCGCATTGGCAAATTCAATAGATATGGACTTTGTGCCAATGTCGGCGGTATTTTCTGGCACGCCCGATATAAAAAAGGCGATGGAAACCGCGAAACTGAATAAAAATCTGGGACGCAATACCCTGTTGTTCATTGACGAAATTCATCGTTTTAATAAAACCCAGCAAGATACACTGTTGCCCTATCTAGAAGATGGCACGGTTGTATTTATGGGCGCAACAACCGAAAACCCCAGTTTTAATTTAAACAACGCGTTGTTGTCACGTTGTCACGTTGGCGTTCTGTCGGGATTGTCACGCGACGATTTAATGGAATTGATAAATCGTGCTGAAAAATTTACGGGGAAAAAATTACCCCTGAACGAAGATGCACGCGCCCACCTGGCCGAAATTGCCGATGGCGATGCACGTTTCTTGTTGAATACGATTGAATATTTAATCAACGCGAATTTCAAACATACCTTGGACGCAGATGGTTTGGACGCGGCCGTTCAAAAGCGCGCGCCATTGTCTGATAAATCTGGGGACGAACATTATAATTTAATTTCTGCCGTGCATAAATCGCTGCGCGCATCAGATACAGACGCCGCATTGTATTGGACAGCGCGTATGATGACATCGGGCCAAGACCCAATGTATCTGTTTCGTCGCCTGGCACGTTTCGCAATGGAAGATGTCGGTCTGGCCGATCCAAACGCGATGCAAATTGCGTTGTCTGCGTGGCAACTGTATGAAAGAATGGGCAGTCCCGAAGGTGACCTGGCACTGACCGAACTGGTAATTTATTTAGGTACTGCACCAAAAAGCATTGGAAATTATCGCGCCCAAAACGCGGCGTATGCCGCGGCACGCGCCACAGGCAGCGTTCCACCCCCAAAAAATATTTTAAACGCCCCAACAAAAATGATGAAAAATCTGGGATATGGTGCTGGGTATATTTATGACCCAGATACTGCAACTGGGTTTTCGGGCCAAAATTGTTTTCCAGAATCAATGCCACGTCAAAAATTCTATAACCCGGTTGAACGCGGTTTTGAACGCGAAATTAAAAAGCGTCTGGAATATTGGGACACATTGCGCGAAAAACTGAATTCAAAAAAGTAAGAATTAAAACAGTATATTTACCTGGGCGCCGACCTGGATATCATCACTTTCAAATTCGTAATCAATATGCCCTATGTATTGCGTGCGACCATATTGACGAACAAATTTTGCACCCAACCATTCTTGGTTATAATCCGGGTTTGTTGCCTTGCGCCACGTAAAATCCAATCCGATTCGCATATCTGGTGCGATACGAAAATACGCCTCGGGCGTCATATCAATGTATGACATTCCGCGGTCATCATCAAAAATCCAATTTGATTTAATTGTCCCAGCCAGTGTAAATTCAGTCCATTGGCGTCCGAAACGCAGTCCGGCATAATATGTAGAATCTGCAAAATACGGCGTCCGAACGTGCGATGAGCCACCCAATTTCAGACCGAACAAAATATCAGAAATCATACGTGTGTCATTATCGTCTGCGCGTGCCACACGATAAACACCACCAAAATCCGCGGCCGAAAAACCATCTTCGTCGCCATCAAAATCAACCTGGTAATGAACATTTGCCCCCAGGGTCAATCGTTCATTTATGCCATAGGATAAATTCTGGCCGGCGCGCAAAATATTATCCCAAAACGTCAACGTGGATTTTGATAAAATTTCCTTGTATTCCTGCATATACAGCGGATCTGACGTATCACAATCTGCCGCCATAACCGGTGTTGCCACCGAAATACAAAACACCGCAAAAACACACGATAATAAATTACGCATTTGTCACAGTTCCTATGCCGCCTGGCCG
>URSG01000020.1 GCA_900550565.1 uncultured Rickettsiales bacterium
CCTTCTGGGCGCGCCAGAATAAAAGATACCCGTGGTTAAAACCACGGGTGTTTTTTATTCCGTGCAAGTCCCAGGATTTGAACCCGACCAGAGGGTTCGACAATGAGTAGGCAAGCCAAGTGATAACGCAGGCGAGCCGTCACGCGTGCCACGCAGACACGGCGGATTTTTATAATCCGACGTGGCGAGTGAATCCGCCGGGTGCGCCACAAATCAAACCGCTTTTTTGGGGCGGTTTTGTTTGTGATGTATGAAAAAAATCCTTGTTTTTTGCGATATTATTTGAATACAATGCACAAAAGGTATTTATATGAAACGTGTATTGATTTTATTTTTGCCGTTGGCCGTCGCCGCCTGCAACAGTATGTATATCAAACCCGGCACACTGGACAAGAATGATGTTATATATGTGGATCGTGGTGGCTATCAATTGCAACACTTTATAAAAAACAGTCTGGAAAAGCGCGGATATAATGTAACCGTTGGATACAAGAAATCGTCAATAGGAACAACATACATTGCATCAGATGATTCTGCTTCAATAATATCCACATCAGACATCGGCACAGCCAGATACATAGTCCAAGTGGAAGAAAGAACCCCAACATTTAATCCATTTTGGTGTCCTTTTAATGGGTTCTGGTGGTGGCGATTTAATGTTTCCATCGCAGACAATAAAACTGGACAAGAAATATTTGGCTGGACTGGTCGGGGATGTGCAAACAGCTCGTTGCGAAAACTGGACGACGCGCTGGACACACTGGAAATGAAATAAACGGTTTCATTACTTGCTATAAAAAAATGCCCCGATGGGGCATTTTTTATTCGTCAATCGCGGCATATTCGCAAAAGCCTTCGTTCGTGTCGCAACGGGAAATTGTTCCCTCGCTGATAAAGTATCCCTGGGGGTGCAGGCACGCTGGGCATACCTTTGGTGCCTCGGTCCCGATGTGCCACATACCACAATTTGTGCAACGCCACATAACAATATGGTCTTGTTTGAACAGTGTTCCGTCTTCAATCGCGTCAATCAGCGCACGATAGCGTGATTCGTGATAGCGTTCTGCATAACCGATGTTTTTCAGAACGTCTGCGATTGCAGGAAAACCTTCTTGGGCGGCAACCTGGGCAAACTTTGGATACATATTTGTGTTTTCTTCGTGTTCACCAAACGCGGCCGCCTGCAAGTTTTCCAATGTTGTGCCGATTTTTCCCGCAGGATATGACGCAGTTATTTCCAAATCGCCCCCTTCTAGGAATTTGAACAAGCGTGACGCGTGTTCTCTTTCCTGTTCGGCTGTTTCCAAGAATATTTTTGAAATTGCCTGATAGCCTTCGTCTTTGGCCTTGGACGCAAAGAATGTATAGCGGTTGCGCGCCTGGGATTCCCCGGCAAACGCAATCAACAGATTCTTTTCAGTCTGTGTTCCTTTTAATGATGTTTGTGCCATATTCACTTTCTCCTTTTTTTTCTGATTTTATTGACAGGTCAATTCTACCAGAAAATGTCAGAAAAGCAAATTATTCGGTTATGGCTAAAAATTTTTTCTCTATTGCGGCGACCAGTTCCGAAATGCCCACACGACCAGCCGCGCTGATTGTCATAATTTCAGGCTTCTTTTTACGGCCAAATGATTTTTTAAATTCTGTCACGCGCGCCTTTAATTCATCGGGTGCGATGGCGTCAATCTTGTTTATCACGACCATTTCAGGTTTGCCCACCAGACCGCCACCATACGAATCCATTTCGTGGCGAATTGCCGCATATCGCGACGCCCAATCGGGTTCTGTTCCGTCAATAACATGCAGAATCATTTTGGTGCGTTCTGCATGCCCCAAGAAACGGTCGCCCAGGCCGACGCCAGTATGCGCCCCCTGGATAAGTCCAGGCAAATCAACCAATACAAATTCGCGATTGTGGGCATACATTACCCCCAGTTGCGGATTCAGCGTTGTGAACGGATAATTTGCAATCTTTGGCCGTGCCGCCGTCACCGCCGACAACAGCGTGGATTTCCCAGCGTTCGGAAATCCAACCAATCCAATATCTGCAATCAGTTTCAGTTGCAATACAACCGTGCGCGCTTCGCCCGGCAGGCCGTCGTTCGCCTGGCGTGGGGCGCGGTTTGTCGGACTTTTAAAATGCAGATTTCCCCAACCACCATTTCCACCACGTGCCGCGCGATATTCCATACCGTCCGCCGACAGGTCTGCGTATTCAATTTCTTCGTTTTCAGACAAAATCACAGTTCCAGTTGGCACCGGCAAAACCAGCGTTTCACCCGATGCGCCTGTGCGCATTTTGCCCATACCATTTTCGCCACGCCCGGCGGCAAAATTCGTTTTATAGCGATAATCAATCAGCGTATTCACATTTGGCACCGCGCGAAAGATAATATCGCCACCACGGCCACCATCGCCACCGTTGGGACCACCAAATTCAATATACTTCTCCCTGCGAAAACTGGCACTGCCGTTGCCACCGTCGCCTGCTTTGATTGTAATCTTTGCTTTATCTAAGAATTTCATTTTTTATCCTGTTTGTCTTGATTATAACTTAAAAACTTGCAATTTCCACAGTAAATATTTATAATACCCTTGTCACGCAAGTGATGATGATTCTGAAATCTTTGTGGAATAGACGTTTTGGACTGGGGGGCGGTACCCCACAGCTCCACCATTATTATTTCAGAGAATCATTGTGGCTGTGAATATTCAGACAGCGGCCAGAATGATTTTTATTGGGGCTGACATAGTTTCGACAGGCGCAGTAAAGACAAAAGATTGAATCCGACGTGGCGTCGTTAAAAGCCGATTAAAAACTGAATGGCGATAGAATCGCTGCGAACGACAATGTTCGCCTTGCAATGGCTGCCTAATATGGCATCGGATATGATTGGCGATTGTTGATTATATCCACTTCGCTTATTGCGGGGCCGTCGGGTGCCCGGCAACAGAAACCCGACATTTAATTTAACACCAAGACTAAGGCAAAGGCAGAAGATATGTTTGGAAAAATTAAAAAAGTATTCTTTACAAGTATGTTCGGTATTTTGTACATCTCGTTTATGGCACAGATGGTTTATATACTGGGCTGGGTTCCTGGAATTGAAACAAAAATGTTCTATATGGGCGTATTGGCACTGGAATGGTTCATTTTGATTGCAGCACGCTATTTGTCAAAGCGTTCCAGCAACACCGCGCAATACAACAATTTTAACGGCCGTCGTCGTTAAACGTATGCGTCCAGACATTTGAATCCCCCGTTTTCTGGGGGATTTTTATTAGCCTTGAAATCTTGTAAAAATATCTTATATTTAATGCACTATGAAAGAATATATTTTACCATTTCGTGATTTAGTTGTTCACCCGGGTGTGACCGCCCCTGTGTATGTTGATAATCCACAGTCATTGGCCTGTATTGATGCAGCCGTGGCAAGCGGTGGACGCGTTGTTTTAACGCCACAACATTCGTGGGCGTATCCATCGGCACCTGATGATATTTATACGATTGGCACAATCGGCGACATTGCGCACGTGTTGCGTATGCCGGACGGTTCTGCACACGTTATTATATTGACCACGCACGCGGTAAATCTGCACGACATTACGGTCACAAACGGTTTATTTATGGCCGATACCAGCAACATTGAAATCGCATCTGATGACACCGCCGAACAGACGTTGGCATTGCGTGATAAAATCGCCGAAAATATGCAGTTGTTGTCTGGCGCGCGCAAGTTCAAGATGGACAGACTGCGTGGCATTATTCAGAACTATCCAATGGGCGCATTTGTTGACACGATTGTTCAAATGGCCGGTCTGGACACAGATGTGGCGGTGCGCGTGCTGGCCGCGACCAGTTGGTCGGACAAATTAATGATTTTGCTGGAACAAATCAACCTGATGTTGGCAACTGCAAAAATAGAAGATTCAATCAATCGCCGCATTCAACAACAAATGGAACGTGGCCGCCGCGAGGCGATATTACAGGAAAAAATGCGCGCGATTCAACACGAAATGGGCGAAGATAACGACGAAATGGATTCTGAAAATATGCGCAAGCGTATTGAACGTGCCGGCCTGCCCACAGACGTGCGCGACAAGGCGATGACCGAATGGCGTCGTATGCGTTCAATGGCACCGATGTCAAACGATGGTGCGTTGCTGAAAACATATTTGGACGAATTGCTGTCAATGCCGTGGAATAAATCAGATAAATCTGTGATTGACCTGGGGGTTGCGCGCAATGTGTTGGACGCTGAACATTCTGGAATGCAACCAATCAAAGACCGCATTTTGGAACACATCGCCGTTATGAAAAAAACTGGTAAAAACCAGGGCAGTATTTTATGCCTGGTTGGTGCACCAGGCGTTGGAAAAACATCACTGGGCAAATCGGTTGCGCGCGCACTGGGACGAAAATATCAACGCATATCGCTGGGCGGTATTTCAGACGAAGCGCATTTCCGCGGTCATCGCAAGACCTACATCGGGGCCCAGACTGGGCGCATTATGGACGCACTGAAACGGTGCAAGGCGAACAATCCGGTAATTGTCCTGGACGAAATTGATAAAATGGGACGCGATTGGCGTGGCGACCCAGAATCTGCATTGTTGGAAATACTGGACCCAGAACAGAACAAAACGTTTCGCGATCATTATTTGGAAGTTGACTTTGACCTGTCTAATGTAATGTTTATAGCAACCGCAAACAGCCTGAATATGTCCAGTGCATTAAAAGACCGTATGGAAATCATTGAAATTCCTGGATACAGCGAAGATGACAAGGTTCAGATTGCACGCGAACACCTGATTGCGCGCGCTGCGCACGACACGGGCTGGGATATAAAAAATATCGTGATTGACGACGATGCGTTGCGCCACTTGATTCGCAATTATACATCTGAACAAGGCGTGCGTGAATTACAACGTGAATTGACGGCGATTCTGCGTCGCACCCTGTTGTTAAACGATGGCGAAGATACTAAAACAGAATTTACAATCGCAAAAATTGACGAACTGTTGGCGTCGCATAAATCCGCCGGATTTTCCAAACGCATTGGTTTCGGCGTCAGAATATAAAGGCACGTAAATGATATTGGTTATAAACACATCTGGGAATAATCTGGAATTTGTTTTGGGTGACAAATACGCCCAGATTCCTGTGGAAAAACAATCGCTGGCATTGCCAACAGAATGCGAAAAATTTATGCGCGACTGTGGCGTGGCATGGCGTGATTTGCGCGCAATCGCCGTCGTCGTCGGCCCCGGCAGTTTTACTGGGATTCGTTTGGGCATCGCCTATGCCAAGGGATTGGCAATGGGACTGAATATCCCAGTGGTGCCAATCAATGCATTTGAATTATATCTGGCGGCAAACCCAGACGCGTTTGTTGCGATTGATTCTGGGCGTGGGGATTTCTTTGTTGCGTCACAGAAAACGCCACCACAAACAATGGGAATTGACGAATTGGAAACGCGCCAGATGGAATGTCCGCTGACCGTCGGCCACAAACCGTTTAATTTGAAACTGGCAACAGGTATTGCCGAAACAAAACTGGCCAGTAATAACACAGAACCTGTGGTGCCGATGTATCTGCGTCCCAGTTATGCCGAAGAACACGCGAAAAAATGTTAAACGAACTGGAATATTTGCACGCCCTGTGTTTCCCACACAAACCGTGGTCTGCGGGGGATTTTGCCGATTTGAAAAAGTCTGGCTGTGATATTGTTGCCAGTCAAAATGGATTTATTGTATATCGCGTCACATTGGACGAGGCTGAATTGATAACCATCGGCGTCCACCCAGACGCCCGACGTGGTGGAATTGCCGCAACAATGATTGAATTGATGGTTCGTGATTTGATCGCACGCGGTGTTAAAAAGGTATTCTTAGAGGTTGCAGAAAACAACCACCCTGCCCGTGCGCTGTATGAACGTCACGGATTTGTCACTGTGGGACGCCGCCCAAAATATTATGACGGCATTGACGCCATTTTAATGGCCCGTGAATTACAGGACGCCCCCAACAAAATCTAGCACCCGTTTATCAAAAATCACATCGCACGGACGCAATGGCGACGCGACGTGCATATCATTGGCATTGCGCGTCCGTGATAACGCGACATAGGTCTGGCCGTGCGCAAACGCGCCACGCGAGATATCAACGACAACCGCATCCAGTGTTTTACCCTGGGCCTTGTGTATCGTCATTGCATACCCCAGATTCAACGGAAATTGTTTAAAACTGCCGACCTCGTTTTCAATTATGCGATCATTTTCATCGCGCGAATATTCTATCTTTTGCCATTTATCAGGTTTAACCGTGACGACATCACGTGACATATTTAACAACTGGACAACAATTTCCCGTGCGCCCAGTTTCTGGACAATTCCCATAGAACCATTATGCCACTTGTCACTGTTTTTTACAAAAACAACCAATGCGCCGACCTTTAACACCAAACTCATCGGGGCCGGTGTGTCACGTTCAGGAAATGTCCCACTCAGCACCGCGTTATACGCAACCTCGGGCGCAGGGATTTGTGCCAGGCGTTGTTCGTTTATTCGCGCGGCGACCGCACGAAACGGCGTGATAATTACCGCATTTTGTCGTCTCGCCACATCGTCAATGTGACAGTTATTAAAAAATTCTAATGCAGATACATCGCCACCACGCAACCGACGCAGATTTTCCAACAGGGGCATATCACTTTGACGATAAACCTGGTCAAAGTTTATGGTTTTAAAATCACAGCGCGCCGCCACATTTGCGTCAAAGAAATATGCGTTTTCGTGACCGTATGCCTGGCGATAAAATTCCGCGGCATCACGCGTTATAACCGGTGGCAACTGAAACAAATCGCCAATCGCGACAATTTGAATTCCCCCAAATGGCGCATTATTGCGTCGCGCACTGCGCGCCAATATATCCATCGCGTCCAGCAAATCTGGGGCAACCATTGAAATTTCATCAATTATTAAAACATCTGTGGCATTTAATATATTGCGTGGTTTGGCCTTTAATTTTAATAATTCAGGCATAATAAAATCGCGTGGCTGGATTTGAAACAGCGAATGTATCGTCTGGCCCCCGATGTTCAGTGCAGAAACCGCCGTCGGACACGCGCAAACCACACGCTTGTTCAACGCAGACTTTAAATAATTTACAAACGTAGATTTCCCGGTGCCGGCCTGGCCCAGTATCAAAATATTTGTATTACTGTGTGCCACCGCGTCAAACGCCGCCAGTTGTGCATCGTTTAAAATCGGCTTGATTGATTCCATACGGCATATCGTGCCACAGGCGCATAAAAAAATAAAGCATTTAATAAAAATGACTTGCAACATTTATGAATTCATATATAATTGCGTCCGTGGGTTAGTAGCTCAGTTGGTTAGAGCGGAGCGCTCATAACGCTTTGGTCGTGGGTTCGAGTCCTACCTAACCCACCACAAAAATTCACACGCCGTTGGCGTGTTTTTTGATTTTATACATTTTATGCTTGCGCATTCCACGGCTTTTTTTCTAAGATTAGATATAAAAGAGAGGAAGTTATGGGAAAATTGCGCAGTTTCCTACGGTTTTTTGTCTGTTGTAGCATCGCGTTTTTAACCAACGTTGCGGTGGCTGGCTCGTATAGTTGCCCGACGCACAAGGTTTATACGACGTGTAATGCAAATCATTATCTAAGCAAAAAAAACGTTGTTGGAAATTCGTGTATCCCGTGTCCGGCTGACGCGACCACACCCGACAACAACACATCACTTAATTGCACATGTCCTGATAATTACTGGAATTTTGAAACCGGCAAAAACACTGTTGTGGCTGGACAAACCTGTTCTATTAAAAACGTGACTTGTGCCAAGGGAACATACTTAAAGGATAGAGAAACATCGTGTACGCCTTGTCCGGCTGGCAAATATTGTCCCGGTGGCACATACACCGCCAGTATCGGCGACCAGGGCGCGACCAACTGTCCAGCGAAGTATCCTAATTCTGACGCAGGCAGTTCGACCATTACAAATTGTTATAGCAATGAAATGAAGCGGCCTTGGACGGGTAAACCGGCCAAATGCGATGTGCCATCTGGGTGCAGCACAGCGGAATGTTTTCCATGCATACAAATGTCGTGCGCCTATGTTGCATATTCAAACAGCACCGGCACCGGCGACGGAGAAATCAAAAGCGGTTGCAAAACCAATGACGAGTCTTGCACCCCAGTACGGGAATCGGTGACAGCCGCAGAAAATCATTACGTAACAGACACATCGTGCGTCCCGTGCCCCAGACGTTACCCATATTCTGACGAAGGAAACACAGGTGGACAAACCGCGTGTTATACGCCCTGCACAGTCAGTTGTACCGTGCCAACATGCCCCGACAACGCAGAATGCAACGTAATCCAATCGTTTGATAGTGGCATCCAACATTTCGGTGGCAGTTGTGTTGTAGAACAATCATCTACGTGCGAATTCACATTTACCTGTAATGCAGGATACACCAAAACAGCTGATGGTCACGGGTGCCAGCCGGAAACATACACAATTACATATAATCCAGGCCCAGGCGCACAATCTGAATCTGGGGTAACGCCGTTCCAGGAAGTTGCGTATCAATCTACGTTCACCCCACGCAGTATATCTGATATTAAATTCAAGAAACCTGGATTTACGTTTGCTGGCTGGTCTGGTTCATATTCTGACCCAAATAAAGAATACACATATTTCTACACGAATTCTATATCTGTTGAAGCCCAGTGGAACGCATGTAGCGAAGACGTTCACAGCAACGGCCAATGCGACTGTGCGCCGGACGAATACCCCAATGGCAACGGTTGTTCAAGTTGCATAATATCGTGCAGCGACGTCAGTTCAATTTTTAAACTGGGGTCTTATAATATATGCGCCGACGAAACAGATGCGCAATGCTATCGCAAATGCACAACTGATGACGTCAGCAATTCGGCCGCGGTATCAGGTGAAGTTTATAATGACAAATATTCAAACAACGTCTGTTTGGCAACACTGTGTAAAACGGGGTATTATTTAAACAACCATCTGTGTTCTGCGTGTCCAACCAACGCAATTTGCGACGGGACAGGTACGTATTCGTGTAAAAACGGCTATAAACTTGACAACGGTCAGTGCGTTGGAAAAACATATACTATTACCTTTGACGCCAATAGCGGTATTGGTGGCCCGAATTCTATTACACTGACCTATGGCGATAATGTGAATAATTTATCAACATCGGAATTGCCAACACGCGCTAATTTTGTGTTCATCGGGTATTTTGATGACAAAACAAATGGTGTGCAGTATTACACTGCGTCTGGGACGCCGATTAGCAAAAACTGGTCCAGATCAGATAACTTTACCCTGTATGCGCATTGGACCGAAAAACCGTCTGAAAATTGTCGGGCCGGAAAATTTTACAACGGCCAGGAATTTGTCACGTGCCCATCAGGAATGTACTGCCCCGGCACAGACACCGTATATCAGGGCAGCGAGGGTTGTGCCATATCATGTACAACACTGGGCAACGGATTTTTGTATTCTAAAGCTGGCGCAACACGGCCATCTGATTGTTATAAAAATTGTGATATGACCTGCACAGGCGAGGATACATCTGCATGCCAATTCCCAATGGTTGAACAAGACTGCGTCTATAATACCGAAGCCCCGATTTTGGGTGTAGAGCATTATAATGATAGCGGTTCTGGGGTTTCCCTTTGCGAATTTGCGGAAGACACCGACGCCACATGTCCGCTAAGTTCATTCACGTGCGCAACACGTTATTACCACAACGGCACGGGTTGCAGTCCATGTACAGACCTGGCAGACGGCAGTTTTTCATTATCTATCAACAGAAACAAGCGTGGCCCAGGGGTGTGCTATAAAGCATGCTCGCGCCCATGCGACCAACAAACTTGCCCCCCGAACGCCAGTTGCACACACGGTTCTACTGTAAAAAATGGTGGCTATTATTATGACAATCCTGACCTGTGTACTGCTGCATACTCGTCATGTTCCATAACGATAAACTGCTTTGACAATTATACATTGAATACTGACACCGCGCAGTGCGACCCGAATATATACACAATCACATTAAACAATGGTGATGACGCCGGTGGCAACAGTGTTGTGTATGAAAAGTATGCAACGGGTTGGTTCAGTGATTCTGGTGCAAATACCGCCATCAGCAAAACAACCCCACCAACACGTGATGGCTGGACATTCTTGGGATATTATACTGAACAAACCGGTGGCAGCAGAATTATCGCAGATTCTGGCGTATTGCCAGCCAGCACAACGTTTTCTGCAAACACAACGTTATACGCACACTGGTCACAGAATGCGTTTGATTGCCAGGTGGGCAAATACTATAACGGTATGTCGTTTGTTGACTGTCCGGCTGGAAAGTATTGCCCAGGCACAGGAACTGTTTTGGTCAATCAAACAGGTTGCGACGTGCCGTGTCCAGAAAACGGTTCTTCGCCAAACGGTGCCACTGTTGCGACGGAATGTTTTGTGGCCTGCCCTGCGCCGGCAACAATCAAAAATGGCGTTCTGGGCAATACCCAGACACAACAAAATTGGACGGGCACAGAATACCCAGCCTGTACATTTACCGCAATATGTAATACAGGATATAAACCCGTGAACAGTCCGGGACTAAATCCAACGTGCGCATGGGCCGATCCAACCAAGTGTCCCGAAGGATACTATTGTTCAAATGGTGGCGACCCGATTGCATGTCCAAATGGTGGCAGCAGCGAATTAGGCTCAACATCTATTACAGATTGTTATAAAATATTTGATAATTATTCGGGCACAGGTAAATTTGAACACGGTGTTGCGTCTGTGAAATGTAATTACAGCAATGTTACATCTGATTATACTATATGCAGTGTTCGCTATGTAAAACGGTGCGATGCAGGTTATTGGTATAAAACCAACGGTTCGCTGGCCTGCGAAGGAACAACCAGCGGTTATTACAGCCCAGACGGCGACATCGTTGCAACCCAGTGTCCGCGTGTGACAACTGGTGGCGTTGCCCAATCAACCGAACACGCATCATCATACAGCGACTGTTATAAACAATGTATCACAACCGTTGAACACGCCAAAACTGTTGCGCCAGAATCAAACACTGTGAACGCGACCAGTGCGACGGAGTATGCAGGCTGTGCATTTAATGTGACCTGTGATACAGGTTATACAGTTGCGGACAACAACACAGCAAATCCGACCTGTGATGCCAACGAATACACAATCACGCTGGATAAAAATGGTGGCAATGGCTCTTTGGCGGACAGTATCAAGTGCACATATAACAGTGGAAGGTGTCCGTTGCCAAAAACAACTGAACTGACGCGGACGGGTTATTCGGTTGGCGAAAAATGGTGTTCAACCGCGACGGGTGGTGCGCCATGCTATGACGCAGGAACTATTGTGGCAACAAACATATCTGCGACCGGCGAAGACACAAAATTATATGCAATTTGGACACCAAATGTTTACACGTTGAATCTGGACGATATGGGCGCGCAAACTGCGGCACAGCCACAAACAGCGTATTTGAAATATGCAACAGGCTGGTTTGCAAACGCGACCACAGAATCTGTTCTGACAACCCTGACAACAATTCCTGTCAAGGCCGGATATACATTCAGTGGATATTACACCGAAGAAACCGCTGGCACCCAAGTAATTGGCAGCAATGGCGCATTTGTCACATCAGCCGAGGCATTGACCGCAATTTCCAGCAATTGGACCGCGTATGCGCGCTGGGCCGCTGGCAGCACAACGTGTGACGCCGGCACATACTATACAGGCCACAGCACCGTGTGCGCCCAATGCGAAGAAAACCACTATTGTCCAGGTGGAACATTTGGGGTTGACAGTGGCCACATTGACGGTCGGTTTGAGTGCAGCGATTCTGGACTGGCCCCGGCTGGTTCAGCCAGTGAAGGCGCGTGCTATAAAACAGGCCTGGCCTATGCGGCAACAAACGGCAAAGGAACCCAACGTTGTTTCTATGACGACGTTGCACGGACATACAGTGCAAACTGTGATACCAAAAAAATAACGGCCTGTAATGCCGGTTATTGGCTGGAAGATGACGCCAATATTGATTGCGTTGCGGTTGGCAATGGTTATTACAGTGCAAATACAATTCTGACCCGTGACCAGTGTCCAAACGGCGGAACAACCGACACGCAAACCGCCGTCAATGTGCAAGAATGTTATAAGCACGGTGTTGAATACATTGCGACATACGGCAACGGGACGCAGCGTTGTTTCTATTCAACCGGCGACGGCGATGACGCAACGTATGCACGCGATTGCGACACCAAGAAAATAGAAAAGTGTCGTGGTGGATATTGGCTGGAACAATCCAGTGATATTGACTGCGTTGCTACTGGTCTGAATTATTACAGTCCGACCGATGAAACCACACGTTATGCGTGTCCAGGAAACGGTCAGACGCGCGTGGCGGATTCTGAATCTATCAAATTATGTTTCAAGGCCGGCCAAGAATATTCTGGGGAACACGGTCGTGGCGTTCGCGTGTGTTTCTATTCCAGTGGGACGGGGGACAATGCGATTTATTCCGACAGTTGCGAAACCCCAACAATGACGTATTGCGATGCTGGATACTATTCTGCCTCTACCCAGAACCCACTTGACTGCATCCCAGTTGGGATTGGACATTACAGCGTCGCTGGTAATGTAGAACGCGATATCTGCCCAGACAACGGTATCACAGACACAGAAACCAGTGGCCTGGCGTCAGATTGCTATATGACAGGAATGTCGTGCGCGATTGAAAACGGCACAGGAACCCAGACCTGTAAATACAACGGCACAGACGCGTATTCGTATGATTGCACAACGTGCGCCGTGACTAGTTGCGATACGGGATTCAGCCAGGTTGGTAATACCTGTACAAAATGTCCGGCGGACAACGTTTGTGCGAACGGCGAACAAAAAACGTGCAGCGAATTGACCAACGGCGAATTTACCAAATCTGACATTGGCACAACCAGCAAAGATTTGTGCTATAAAGATTGTGCAATAGCCGATAACGCAGCCACGATGCAGGGCCGTGACTATTACGGGATTGCAGACACGTGCGAAATCGCAACCTGTGCGTCTGGATACAACCTGGTTGACGGTATGTGTGTTGAAACTTCTTGTCAAGGCGACTATGAAATGGTTGACGGACGATGCGTGCCATGTAATCGCCCACACGCGTT
This sequence comes from uncultured Rickettsiales bacterium, assembly GCA_900550565.1. Taxonomy (GTDB): domain Bacteria; phylum Pseudomonadota; class Alphaproteobacteria; order Rs-D84; family Rs-D84; genus Enterousia. The sequence goes on from URSG01000020.1 coordinate 13,272, forward strand.
GACATACGATAAGAACGTCGGCAACTGTAATGTGACATCGTGCGAAATTGGCTATCACCCATACGGGCAATCGTGCGAACAAAACATCAAAGAATGCCGTGTGCCAAACGCTGTGTCTGCACAGGAACGTTGGGACGAACGCAAAAAGGCATTTGGCCCCTGCACGGTTATTGAGTGTGAATCTGGATACCATATTGCAGCAAACACGTGCGTACCTGATGTCCAGCCGTGCACTGTTGAAAACGGCACAGGTGTCCACGAATGGAACCACGACACAAATAAATGGAACGCGTGCGTTGCAACATCGTGCAACCCTGGATACACAAACGACCCATCGGAAACAAACGATGCAAACGCAGAATGTGGCCGCTGTGCAAATATGTTCGGTGTCAACGGTGAACGCGCCGCCAGCAGTTATGTCCGTGGTTGTGAAATTGCGTCGTGTATGTACCAGGGCGAAATCTATAACCTGGAAAATAACGAGTGCAGGCCGATTTGTACCGAAGATTCTGATGACACAGGAACCAGAAAGCGCGTCGGCAACAAATGCGTCAGCACATGTAATGCTGGTTATACTGCCTGGTAATAAAAAACCGCCCTTTTGTGGCGGTTTTATTTTAACAATGGATTTTTATGCCCCAACAATATAGAATTGCAGGTATGCAAACGTATGACGTTATTATTATTGGCGGTGGCGCACAACGTCCGCTGCGCCATTTGCA
>URSG01000021.1 GCA_900550565.1 uncultured Rickettsiales bacterium
TCGGTGCCGGTGGCAGACCATTATTTGTATATGTGTTATACGGACTGTCCACGCGCAGATGACCGCGCAACAGTGGCGCGCCCTGCATATCACCCAATCCGTTTGTGATTGCATAAACAACGGTCGGGTCCGCCTGTAATCGCATATTTTTGTTCAGGCGGTTTAAATACACGCTGGCCACAATCGGCATTTCCGATTCGCGTGGGGTTTCTTTTTGAACGATTGACGCCAATGTTATAACTTGGTTCCAATTTTTCAGTGGCTTTGGCATAACGCGCCCTGCCTTGCCCCAGGCGTCCTGAATATCCGACATCTTTTTACGCGCCAGTTCCAACAACGCCAGACGTGACGTTCCACGCGCCACCCGGTAAGTATCAGGGAATATATCACCATCGCGCAAATTACATACCGGCGCATTGTTCCCAGTGGCACATTCCACATCACCCGTCAGTGCCACACTGGTCAATAATAATTGTTTGGTCTGTTTTATGGTCAGCCCTTCGGGAATAACAACCAGCGTTGTTGCAATATCGCCCCGTGCCAACATTCGCGCCACGCGCCACACACTGGCCCCACGCGGAATATCATACACCCCACTTTGAATTTTACCGCCGTGGACGCGCACCGCAAATTTAAACAAATCAGGCGATGAAATCAAATCCTGGGCCGTCAGCGCACCTGCGACCGACGCGACCGACGTGCCACGCGCCAGTGTGAACGTTGTGTCCTGGCGAACAGGCGACTGGATTCCAAACGTATATATCATACCGACCAGCCCCATTGCGATAACAGCACTGGCCAACTTTACTAATTTTTTATCATATAATTTTTTACGACGCATAATGATGTATTATTACAGATAAAACTCAATTTGCAACGTGTAATAAAAAACACCGCGTCAGCGGTGTTTTTCTTTATTGTGGTCGGAGTGACTGGGTTCGAACCAGCGACCTCTACGTCCCGAACGTAGCGCTCTACCAGGCTGAGCTACACTCCGAAAACTGGCGTTTTTCTCTATGCGCGTTGGATTATGCAACGCACCAAATAAAAAATCAACTGTTTTTATTTTTTCTTTATACTTGTAAATATCATTTTTTTTGCCATATTTATCAAAGCGACAACGAAAGGAATAAATATGTTTGCATTACGATTTTTACCAAAAGATAAATTTGACAGTTATGATGATTATCGCCAGAACGCCGTTGTTCACGTCCCTGATAACTTTAATTTCGCATACGATGTTATTGACGTCCTGGCCAACGAAGAACCTGACCACGTTGCCCTGTTGTGGACCAATGACAGTGGCGAGAAAAAAAGCTTTACATATCGCGACCTGTCGCTGATGTCTAATTCAGTGGCAAATTTCTTGGCCGCACGCGGATTAAAAAAAGGTGACACTGCCCTGTTATTTATGCGCCGTCGTTGGGAATATTGGATTTTGATGATGGCTATGCACAAACTGGGGGCGATTCCAATTCCGTCCACCAATCAATTAAAGGCCGAAGATATTAAATACCGTATTGATACGGCTGGCATTCAGGCAATCATCGCATTTGATGACGGCACTGTGATGAACGAAATCACGGCCGCCATTGGCGACAGTGCGATTCAACTGATTTCAAACACAGAAATTGCGCGCGCGATTGATGAAATGCCAACAACGTTTGAACGCGTCCCAAACCAGAATTCGGACACAATGGTGATTTATTTCACCAGTGGCACAACCGATTTGCCAAAAATGGTTGCGCACGATTTTACATATCCATTGGGACACATAAACACGGCCGTGTTTTGGCAACGTCTGCGTGATGGCGACATACATCTGACGGTATCAGAATCCGGGTGGGCAAAATGTTCGTGGGGAAAAATGTATGGCCAATGGATGGCAGGCGCGACTGTGTTTGTGTATGACTTTGCCGGAATTGCGACTGCGCACGATTTGTTGACCGCGATGTCTGAAAATCACGTGACATCGTTCTGTGCGCCACCAACCGCATACAAGATGTTGATACACGGCGACCTGTCTAAATATGATTTATCATCTTTGACCAAGGTTGACATCGCAGGCGAAGCATTAAATCCCGAAGTATATGACAGATTTTTGGCCCAGACCGGCATAAAACTGCGCGAAGGTTTTGGCCAAACAGAAACCTGTGTAATGTTGTTCACCAACGAATGGATTGAACCACGCCCCGGCAGTATGGGAATGCCTGCGGCCGGTTGGGACGTAGAATTGCTGGACGAACGTGGCCGCCCAGTTCCAGATGACACAGTTGGCGAAATTTGTATTTCATTAAAGAACGGTCGCCCGGTCGGTCTGTTCCAGGGATACCACAATGCCGAAAAAATGACCGCTGCCGCATTCCGGGACGGATACTATCACACTGGCGACGTTGCATATCGTGACGCCGACGGATATTACTGGTTTGTCGGCCGCAACGACGATTTGATTAAAACATCTGGATACCGCGTCAGCCCGTTTGAAGTGGAAAGTGTCTTGATTGAACACCCGGCTGTGCGCGAATGTGCCGTCACAGGTATTCCCGATGCGTCACGTGGTATGGCGGTCAAGGCGACGATTGTGCTAAACAAATATTTTCAATCAACTGAATTTTTAAAGGGCCAATTACAGCAGCACGTTCGCAATCGCACCGCACATTACAAATGTCCACGCGTGATTGAATTCGTTGACAGTCTGCCTATGACAATCAGCGGAAAAATTCGTCGCGCCTTGATACGCACGATTGACAGCACCAAAAGCACTATCATCACACCAATAAAAACCACCATTGGTTTTGGCAAAGATGATGACAAAGACAAAAAATAAAAAACGCCCGTTTGGGCGTTTTTTTATTTTCTTACTTTACACGTTTCAAGACCAACGATGCGTTTGTTCCGCCGAAACCGAAACTGTTGCTAATTGCAACGTCAACCTTGCGCTGTTTTGCGACGTTCGGCACCAGGTCAAAGTCGCCAACTGCATCTTCTGGATTTTCCAGATTTATTGTTGGTGGCACAACGCCGTCACGAATCGCCAGCGCACAGAATATCGCCTCTACCGCGCCAGCGGCACCCAACAGGTGTCCCGTCACAGACTTCGTTGATGACATTGATACCGGCGCGTCACCAAACAGGCTTTTAACCGCCATCAATTCGCCAATGTCGCCCAATCCCGTTGATGTGCCGTGCGCGTTTATATAATCAACGTCTGACGGGGTCAGTCCGGCGTCTTTTAATGCCGCACGCATTGCGCGCAGACCGCCCTCGCCCCCTTCGGCTGGCGCAGTTATGTGATATGCGTCACCCGACAGGCCGTATCCTGCAACCTCGGCATAAATTTTGGCACCACGTGCAACGGCGTGTTCGTATTCTTCCAGAATTAAAATACCAGCACCTTCGGACATAACGAAACCATCGCGGTCTTTGTCCCACGGACGTGACGCCGCCGTTGGGTTATCATTACGTGTTGACAACGCCTTCATCGCGTTAAAGCCTGCAATACCGATTACGTCAATCGCGCCTTCGGTTCCACCGGCAACCATAATGTCGGCATCGCCGTGTTCAATCAGACGCGCAGCCTCGCCAATGGAATGGGCGCCGGTTGCACACGCCGTCACCACCGCCAGGTTTGGCCCCTTTAATCCATATTTAATAGAAATGTGACCAGCCGTCATATTGATAATAGATTTTGGAATAAAGAACGGACTGATACGACGTGGGCCACCGTTATACAATTCAATACAATTTTCATAAATAGACGTCAGACCACCGATACCGGCCCCCACAGACACGCCAAAGCGTTCCTTGTCCCCGTCATAATCAATCAGTCCTGCGTCACGCAATGCCTCGTCCGCGGCAACAACGCCGTATGCAATAGACTTGTCCATCTTGCGTAATTCTTTTGGGTTCAGCACTGCCTCGGGATTATATTGGCCAGGTTCTGTTCCATAAATTGGCATACCTGCAATCTGGGTTGCCAGCATTGACGCATCAAACGTATCAATTTTACGAATCCCAGAATTTCCTGCGACAACGTTTTTCCATGCAACCTCAAGCCCTGTGCCACACGGCGATACAATACCCATACCGGTAATAACGACTCTTCTCATATAATTTTTCCTTTGTCATAATTTTACACACACTTATGATAAACTCTTTGTCCTGTAAAATACAGAAAAAAATCCGTCGCCCAGGGAACCCCAATGCGACGGATATTTTGTTGTGAAACGCCGGATTATTTCTGGTGCGCTTCTATATACTTGACAGCATCACCAACTGTATTCAGCTTTGCAGCTTCTTCGTCAGGAATTGTAATATCAAATTCTTTTTCAACTTCCATAACGAATTCTACAACATCCAAAGAATCAGCACCCAAATCGTTAACGAACGTGGAAGCCTCTGTAATTGTATCTTCCTTGACATTCAATTTTTCAGCTACGATTTTTTTTACTTTTTCAAAAGTTGTCATTTTTTATCCTTTGTTTCAGTTAAATTTGTGGCCCAACATGGGACGTCATTACCTAACGCTATCATTTTATGCCAATGGTGTCAAGAAATTATAACAAACGGTAACAAAGGCTTGACTTTTTACATATTATATGTTTAGGCCATAATTTCGTTCAGAACCGAATTCATATTTGCGCGAAAGTCTTCGCGGTCTGGCGCCCAAACCAATCTGCGCATTAAAAATTTATGCACGTCGTCCATTGTCAGATTTGGAATCCCAGCGGCAACTGCGACCGCACGCCACGCGTGACGCGGATCGGTCAAATGTCCACGACCACGCCCTGGAAAAACCCAGCGACCGTTTTGTGGCAAATCCTGCAACAACACAACCGCCAAATCTGACAACGGCATATCATTCCATATACAATGATTAAAATCCAAATCGCGCCACTGCATTGCAAACACGCGCGACTTTGGCGCGAACCCATAAACCAGCATTAAAAACGCTGCGCGCAGAACGGGTGATTTTTCCGAATTTATTGCCTGAATCAATTTATGAAATGCAAATCTGTTCAGTGGCCGCACGCGACGATTTTGCACAACCTTTGGCAAATCAGAAATTATATTTTCGGCGTATCCATTTTCAGCGGCGTATGCAAATACACTTTGTAATAATTCCTGCATACGGCCACGTATTGCCAATCCATCAATCCCAGATATTACATTGACGCAATCGGCGCGCGTGATTTCAGAAATATTTTTTTCAAACAGTCCACTTAAATGTCGCGTTATCGCACGACGCAATTTTTCGCGTGACGCCGGCGCACGCCGCACGCGATTCGTCATATATAAATCAATAAACTTTATAAATTTTATTTTACGACGACGGGCCGGCACTGGTGCATCGGCACGTGCCAAAATTTCCGCCACGGCACTGCGCGCGTCTTCTATGTCAATATCAGGATAATTTCCGATGATAAATCGTCTGTCGCGACCACGCACGCGATGACGAACAAAAAATGTTTTTACACCACGGCTGGTCACATACATGCGCAAACGCGGTTCTGATAAATCCTGGACCACATCAAAACCTGCACTGGGTGCCGGCAAGTTATCCAATATAAACGGATTAAAAAAGAACTGGTGCGCCATAATGTGCCCCCCTGATGATTAATTATTTTACATTTGCATATTTCTGGGCCCAAAAATTATCCAAACGATTACGCCAGAATTTGCATATTTCACGCTGGCGCGCATACCGCATATTTTTGTATTGGTTTTTGCAACCGGCAAATACGCACGTCCCATCAGCTGAGTCCAAAAAACAACATTTCTTGGCCAGCGTAATTGGCGCACCCGGCAACCCCACCAGCGCACCTGCAATCGGTGACGGTTGTGTATATTTAATAACGCAGGCGCATGTATCATAGGCCTCGGCCTTGTTTTTCACTGTCGCAGTAATTGCAGAGTATGCATCGTCCAGGTCTGCCATTGCATCGCTGTATTGATTCAGCACTGACATATATTCCAATTTATCGTGTGCGCGTTGGGCGCTTGATGTTTTTAAATAATATTTTAATTTCTGTATAAACATTTTTATTTTACCTTAGTGTATATCTTATTCCAAAAAGCCAATTTTTTATTCAGTGTCTGTTCACAGGCATTATGCAATTTTGCACATCTGTTATTTGCAGCCCACATTGCACATTTTTCCTGGTCACAGGCAACGCCATTGATAAAATACGGACACGCGTGCGTTGTTGTGTATTTTGAACCTGGGGCCTGTTCCAAAATCAAGAATTTCATACAACCGCACACAGATTCTGGATCTTCATAAAACCCCAGTCTAACACTGATATGCTTTAATGCGTGGGCATATTCGCTTCTCAGTGCATCATATTTTATTTCCAACGCACGATATTCGTCTTGGTTATGGCGTCTGACACTTGCCGGTGTTTTCAGCCAATATTTTATTTTTTTCATATTCATAATACTATTTTTCCTTTATTTGTTTTTTCCCTCTCGCAGAATTTGTGGCCAAAATGCGTCACGTGCTGCAACCGCTGCGTCATAGCGTTTTTTAGCAGCAATAAATTCAGCATGCTTTGCATAAAATTCGCATTTTTCATTACGGCACAACGAATCGCCACCAAAGAAAAACATACAATCTACTTCTTTGATAAACACAGACTTAGGATTACTAAAATCACGACCAAAGAAACCCTGTGGCGGATAACAGTTATACACGATGCACGCGTGGCGCATTTTATCAACATCCATCAGCCCATCGTTCATAACCAGTATTTTCTGACGCGCTTTTTCCACATCTTTTTCCGCTGTGACGCAACGTTGTTTCAGTTGCGAAAAGTCGGCTTTGTTTTTTGCCCGTGTTTCCGAATCGGTTTTCAGATAGTATTTCACTTTTGCAACAAAACTCATTGTCACGTCCTTTGGTTTATTTTGTTTTTTTCCATTTTCTGCCTGACAACGCGTAATACGCCGCGCATGCCGCATCATATTGCGCCAACAAATCTGCATAATGATTATTTTTTTGCCGATACGGGCAATCAAACGAACACGGCACCGCCAGACGTTTGCAATTTTCGTTCACAGTAAAACTGTGCGAAATGCCATCTGCGTCCAGAACCGCCCAGTCCGCCGAACTGTAATGCACCGATGTAAAACAGCCCTTGTTTTTCAACGGCGCGCTTTCTGGCACAGCCATCACATAATCCGTAATTTTGGATTTTGCGATCCGCAATTCGTTATCCAGTTTTTCGCATTTGGCGGCCGCCGCGGCAATTTTTTTATCCATCGCCTGGCGTTGCTGTTTGCCTGCCAGATAATACTTAACTACCACAAATAAATTCATATCCGAATCCTTTTGGTTATTTAGTTTTTGTCCATTTTTCCCCGGTCAACAGGCGATACGCTGCGCATGCGGCGTTGTACCGCGCCAAAACCGCGTTGTAATGTTTGTTTCTTTTGTGATACGGACAGTCCTGCGAACACGGCACGGCAAACGCCTCGCACTTTTTCTTTTTTCGCAGTCCCGCGGATTGTTCATCTTGCTCTAAATCTGGCCAGTCAGCCGGGACATAATACAACGACACAAAACAACCCTTTTTGACCAATGGGCCACAGTCCGGTTTTGCACACATAAAATTAGTTATCGTATTTTTTGCAGACGCCAATTCGTTTTCCAAATCTGCACATTGGGCATCAGTGTACGCAATCTGTTGCGCCAATTCCTGGCGTTCACGCACGGCCTGTTCAATGCGCAATTTACGACGTTCTGGCCAGAAATTTTTTTCTTTGGCCACGGCTTCGTCATACGCGCGCAACGCAGCAAAATATCTGTTGTTATCGGGCGAATGTGGGCATCTGGCGTCTGTGCAGGCCCAATGTGTTTTCGGACAAAACGCCGCGCAATGTCCCGTGATTTCATATCCTGTCAACGAATCGGTTGTGGCATTGTCCCCCTGGGTTTTAATTTCCGTTCTCAGGCAACCATCTGCGCTGATTAAACGCCGTTCCATTTCTGCAAGCTGTCTTGCCTTTTGCTTGACATCACAGGACAGAATTTCAAATTCTGCCTGGTCCTGAATTCGTTGTGACGGATTTGTCACCAAATGATATCGTATAGTTTTAAATAATAACATCTTAAACCTCTTTTACCGTTCTTTTGCTAGTTTCCATTCGCGTCCTGCAATCACCCGATATGCCACCAGTGCCGCTGCATACCGTGTTCGCACATCAAAATAATGCTGATTTTTCTTGGTGTACGGACAGCCCACCTTGGTACACGGCAAATGATACGTAGGACAACATTCGTTTTTTGTAATTATTGTGTCCGGACAGTCATCGTTAACATCAAATGATTTTGAACTGTATGCCGCCTCTATAAAGCAGCCATTTTGTGCCGGACGCACCGAACCAGGTTCAACAAAATCAATACCCGTTATTGCGACACGTGCCTTGTTGTATTCGTGATACAATTCTGTACACTGTGCGTCCAGGGTATCTATTGTTATCTGATTGGAATCATCTAATTTTTTTTCTGCCTTGATATGTTTTTTCAGATTCCAGAAATCGTTCACTTTGTCTTGCGCCCTGACATAGGCCAGATACGCATTGATACGCGATGTTTTTTGCATATCCCAGAAATTATTCATTTCGTCTTGCGCCCTGACATAGGCCAGATACGCATCACGATATAACACATATTCCGCATAATATTCACACTGTGTTTTGTTGCAGCCCTGTCCGTCAAAAATCCAAAAATTATCACAATATCTTTCTATGATTTTACCAGGGAACGCTTCTGCTAATATTTTCAAATAGCGGTGCATACAGCCCCCACGACGCGCCAAATCAGTTTTTATAGATTCCAGATTTTTACGTTTTTCTTGGACTGTGTTTTGCAAATCAGCGAACGATTCTTTATCACGTTGTCGCTGTGCAGAATTTGTCACCAGATAATATTTTACAGTTTTCCAAAACATTTTTTACCTTGTCCGAAACTATGACACTTTCAGTGCATTGATAAATGCGCTCTGCGGAATTTCAACATTGCCGAATGTCCGCATACGTTTTTTCCCCTCCTTCTGTTTCTCTAACAGTTTGCGTTTGCGTGTAATGTCCCCCCCATAACACTTTGCCGTCACATCTTTGCGATATGCAGCGATTGTTTCGCGCGCAATAATTTTTCCACCGATTGCCGCCTGCAATGGAATCTTGAACTGATGTCGTGGAATTAAATCTTTTAATTTCTCAACAATTTGACGACCACGTTTTTCTGCAAAACTGCGGTGGCACATAAACGACAGCGGTTCAACATTTTCATCGTTCACCAATATAGATACCTTGACCAAATCAGACGGCTGGTATCCATTTACCACATAGTCAAACGACGCGTATCCCGATGATATAGACTTTACCCGGTCATAGAAATCAAACACGATTTCCGCCAACGGCAACTGATACACCAACACCGCGCGATTTCCAACATAAGAAATATTTTCTTGGATTCCGCGACGTTCTGCACACAGCGACATAATTCCGCCCATATATTTATCAGGCATCATAATCGTTGCGCGTACCCACGGTTCTTCAATAGATTCAATTTTCGTCAAATCTGGCATATCGGCCGGATTTTCCAAATCAATCGTTGTGCCGTCACGCAAATGCACCTTGTACAGCACACTGGGGACCGTGTTTATCAGCGTTAAATTAAATTCCCGTGCCAGGCGTTCACTGATAATTTCCATATGCAGCAACCCCAAGAAACCACAGCGCAATCCAAACCCCAGCGCAGATGACTTTTCCGTTGTGAACATAAACGACGCATCGTTTAACGCCAGTTTTTCTGCACTGTCGCGCAGGTTTGGATAATCATCTGCCTCAACCGGAAAGAACGACGAAAACACCACCGGCACAGATGGCTTGAACCCTGGCAAAGGCTGGGCCACATCTGCGTATTTCGCATCAGCAATCGTATCACCAACACGACAATCGTGAATTGTTTTCATACCCGTGATGATAAATCCAACCTCGCCCGTTTCCAGCGCGGCCACATCAACCATTTTTGGTGTAAAGTATCCGATTTTATCAACCGTGTATTCTGCCCCTGTTGCCAAGAACCGTATTTTCTGACCACGTGACAATTTGCCGTCAACCACGCGCACCAGTATCACCACCCCCAGGTATGAATCATACCACGAATCCACCAACAACGCGCGCGTCGGCGCATTTTCATCACCGTGTGGTGCCGGCAACTTGTGAACAATTTCTTCCAGTAATTCCGGAACACCGGCCCCTGTTTTGCCAGATACGCATATTGCATTTTTTGCGTCCAGCCCAATAACGTCGGCAATTTGTTCGCGCGTACTGGCAACATCACTAGACGGCAGGTCAATCTTGTTCAACACCGGCAACATTTCCAAATCGTTATCCAACGCCAGATATGCGTTTGCCAGTGTCTGCGCCTGGACCCCCTGGGTTGCGTCAACCAACACCAACGCCCCTTCGCATGCGGCCAAACTGCGCGACACCTCGTAAGAAAAGTCCACGTGTCCCGGCGTATCCATTAAATTCAGTTGGTATGTCTGCCCGTCGCGCGCATGGTAATTCAAACGAACCGTCTGGGCCTTTATCGTGATGCCACGTTCACGTTCAATGTCCATAGAATCCAAGACCTGGGCCTTCATCTCGCGCGATTGCAAACCGCCTGTATATTCAATCAAGCGATCTGACAATGTTGACTTACCATGGTCAATATGTGCGACAATTGCAAAATTTCTGATGTTCTTTTGGCTCATACACGAATGCCCTATTTACTGCTACTCGCGGCAATGATACACCAGTATATTAAAACTTGCAACCTGTTTTTTAGCGGTTTTTCAATGTTTTTTGCATCAGCATATTATTAGGCCCGGCCAATTTAAATCCCTGCTTTAAATAGAAACTTTTGGCCTGGACGGTTGGCGCAGAATACAACTGAATTGATTCAAAATTGTTTTTACGGCAAAAATCTTCGTATGCCTGAATCAGCGCAGTGCCGATTCCAGTCCGTTGATAACGTTTATCAACGAACAAGTAATCAACTTGCATACAATTTTTATTAAACAACTTGTGCCCCTTGATAAAGCCAATCGGGTAATGCGTCCCTTCAAAAACGAACATCGGGTCTCCGGCATCTTCCACTTCTTTGGCCAGACTGTAATATAAATTCATCGCTTTGTCTGGACGCGCCTGATTCACGATGTAATAGCAATCACCCAACAGTGCGTTTGGGACCCTAAAAACCTGTCTTAATGCGTTCATCTTGCCTACTCCAATTCCAGATTTTCCAGCAACGCGTCAATTCGTTCGGCGCGTTCCAGCGTATCATCGTATTCAAATCTTATATCAGGGACATATTTCTGGTTCATACGCGCCGCCAGTTCATACCGCACAGTGCGCGTGATTTCGTCCAGACGTGCCTGAACCGCCGCCACATCAGAACTGCGCGAATAAAAGAACAATCGCACAAATTGCAATCCGCCGTGCGCGACCGCGCCAACCAACGACACGCCGCCCAACAATTTATCATCGCTGTAATTATCGCGCAGAATTTCCGCAACCAAGGTCTGAACCTTGGCCGCGACACGCGACGCACGATTAGAATTATTTGCAGCCTGTTTTTTTGGCATAATTACCCCTGTATTTGACATATCGTATTGTAAATTAGTAGAATTTCCGCTATAATCAAGAAAAAATTTACAATGGGGCAATAATAAATGAAACTTGTTGATTATATTTTGAAACAGTCTGAACGTCCAGCATATTCGTGGATTGTGTTTATTTTGACCGTGTGCGAGTCTATATTTTTATTCATCCCGCCCGAGGTTTTTATGACCCCACCCATTATTGCGAACAAACGGCGCGCTGTGCCGATTGTCGTTGCGGCAATGTTGGGGTCTATTGTTGGTGGCGCGATTGCGTATCTGATTG
>URSG01000022.1 GCA_900550565.1 uncultured Rickettsiales bacterium
TGGCGGTGGCGCGGCTGGATTGACCGCGGCGCATTATTCTGTGGCGCGTGGGCGTCGCACATTGGTATTGGATATGGGACCTGCGCCAGCGCGCAAGGTTGCCGTGTCTGGGGGTGGTCGGTGCAATTTCACAAATGGGGCTGCTGGACGCAATCGCTATTTCGGCGAAAACCCAGATTTTGTCCGTGGCGCACTGGCCCGTGTCAGTCCCACAGACATATTAGATTGGGCGCGTGGCCACAACATAAAATGGGTGCAAAAGACCCCTGGACAATATTTTTGTGCAAATGGCGCAGCGGACGTTGTGCGCGCATTGGTGGCAGACGTGGGTGCCGGGCGCATTATGCAACACGTCAATGTTTCAGATGTGCAATTTGCTGATGGATTTTTCAGTGTGACGACCAACGGTGGCACGTTCAAATCAACGTCTGTTATCGTCGCCAGTGGCGGAATAACGTTTCCTGTGTTAGGCGTTTCTGATATTGGGTATAAAATCGCAAAATCTTTTGGTCACAAGATTATTCCGACGCGCCCTGCACTGTGCGCGATAAAGACGGATATGTTTTCGCCAGAACTGGCCGGCATTGCAGTGGCGGCAAAAATATCTGTGGCCGGCGAAACGTTTTCTGATTCATTATTATTCACACACAGTGGCATCGGCGGACCGGCGATATATCGCGCCACTGTGCGAAACAATGACACGGATATTATCATCAATTTATTACCAGACGTTGATGCGTTTGACGTATTACGCAATGCGCGCCGAACAATGGGACGCAGGTCTGTGTCAACAATACTGTCTGAACATATACCGGCGCGCCTTGCGCGGTGGTTTGGGCGCGATACAGGCGACAAAAACATTGCCGATATTCGTGATGACGTGTTGCGCAATATTGCCACAGGCATAAATAAAATCGTTATTCCACGTGGCGCGTATAAATACCACGGCACCACCGGGGCCGAGGTCACGCGCGGTGGCGTTTCCACCGACGCAATTTCGTCCAAGACAATGGAATCAAAATTACAACCTGGGTTGTTCTTTGCTGGCGAGGTTTTGGACATAGCCGGCGATTTAGGCGGATTTAATTTGCATTGGGCGTGGGCCAGTGGCACAATCGCCGGCCAGAACGCATAAGTGTGCAAAACAGAAAACAAACCTATGTCATCGTGATGTTTTTTCACGTATTCTGTTGTATGAAAGTTTTTTATACAACTGGGATTGCGCGTTATGAAAACAGTCAAATTTATCGCATCTGATGGAACGCGATTATATTGTTCGTTATGGGACGATGTGCGTAATCCAATCGGGGTTGTTCAGATTATTCACGGTATGGACGAACACGTGTTGCGCTATGACCGATTTGCCAGATACTTAAATCAAAACGGATACATTGTTTTTGGCGACGACCACCGCGGTCACGGACGCACCGCTGGAACGTCTGACAACATTGGAAAAACAGACGGCAATTCTGATATATTTATGGCAATCGTTTCTGATGAAAATGAAATATTAAAATATCTGTGCAGAACGTATGATTTGCCCGTGCTGTTATTTGGCCACAGTTATGGCAGTTTTATAACCCAGCGTCTGATGCAAAAAACGCATTTGTGTGCCGCAGGCGTCTGTTTATCTGGCACGGCAAAATATCCGCGCGCCATATTGAGGCTTGCCACAGGCGTTGCGCAGATTGGGCAAAAATTATTTGGCCGCGACGCACCGGCGCGATTACTGGAACGCGCGTTGCCAATCCGTGGCGCACGTGCCAGCCAATATCTGACGCGCGACAAAATTCAATCTGCGTTGCACGACGCTGACCCAATGCGTGCGAAATATTTTTCATACGGATTTTATTATTCCCTGTTTAAAAACTTATTACGATTGACGTATAACGCGCCACAGAATATGCCACTGTTGATTATCAGTGGCAGTCGCGACATCGTCAGTTTAAACAGCCGTCTGGCCACCGCACTGTATCGCACATACCAGGCAAACAATATGAAAAATTTAACTGTTGTAATTTATCCAGACGCCCGACACGAATTATTGATGGATACAAATTACGCAGACGTCCAACGCGACGTTCTGGATTTTTTTAATTCAGTTGTCAACGCCAGTTGTTGTGCAAATATCCGCGAAACGCAATGGGATTATCCGCTGTAATTCAGACGGCGCAACGTCAACCTGGTATCCGATTTTGCCTGCGCTGAAAATGATTGTCGGAAAATTCTGGGCCGAAGAATCGGCGACTGTTTGAAATTGTTTTTTCATACCAATCGGACTGCACCCACCGTGAACATACCCTGTCAGTGCCAACAGTTCCCGTTGTGGCAACATTGACACAGATTTTTCACCAACTGCCAATGCAGCCTTTTTCAAATCTAGTTCATTACAGACCGGAATCATAAAAACATAATATTTGTTTGATCGGGCAACCGTCACCAAAGTTTTGAACACCTGGTGCGGATTTTGTCCCAACGTCGTCGCGACGTCCACCCCCGACAACGCAGGCGTGTCTGCATAAGAATAATGCCGATACTGGATATGGTGCACGTCCAGTGTTCGCATAACATTTGTCTTGAATTCAGTGCTTTTCATAACGCACGCATTGTTGCGCGGATGTGGGATAATTGTCAAATCTTTTATATTTGACTTGGGTCGTGAATTTATGCCAATATTTATACAGATAACAGGAATGTAGTTTTATGCGAATATTGCGACGCTTTTTGCCGACAACGACAAAATGCACAGGATTATTTGACTGTGTCGGCAACCGCACGTTGCAGTTGTCTGGTTATGTTCGCGACGGCATTGTTTTTTGTGGCGCAGTATTTTCATCATTTGGACGTCTATTTCGTCGCCAGGCGGTATTTCGCAACATAGATTTATGGGCCGAACTGGAAAAGGCCGGAATTCGCGCTGTGCCAATTACGTGTTTAATCAGTTTTATGATTGGCATTATCATTGCGTTCGTCGGCGTGATGCAGTTGGAAATGTTCGGCGCCCAAATCTATGTCGCGGCATTATTGGCAATCGCAACGACGCGCATATTGGGCGCAATTATGACGGGCATAATTATGTCTGGGCGTACCGGCGCGGCATACGCCGCCGAAATCGGTTCTATGCAGGTGAACCAGGAAATTGACGCGTTGCGCACGATGGGCGTGCGCCCTGTTGATTTTTTGGTATTGCCACGCGTGCTGGCACTGACGCTGACAATGCCGATATTGACAATCATCGCTGACATTGTCGGCATATTGGGTGGCGCGTGCATCGCACTGTTGCTGATGAACGTTTCAATGCACGAATATTGGGCGATGACATTTGATTGGCTGACATTTAATAACTTTGCGATTGGTGTTTTACACGGCTGGGTGTATGGCTGGGTCATTAGTATATGTGGGTGCTATTGCGGTATGAAAACGCAACGCAGTGCCGACGGAATCGGTCGTGCGACAACACGCGCAGTGGTGTACAGCATTGTTTGGTGTATCGTTGTGACGGCGATTTTGACACTGATATTTAACTGGTTGGATATATAGTGGGGACAAATTGCGACAGACAGACAAACCTTTTATCCAAGTGCGCGATTTAACCATCGCATACGGCAACAATGTAATTGTGTCGCATATTGACTTTGCCGTAAATCGTGGTGACATATTCGTAATTATGGGTGGCAGTGGTTGCGGTAAAAGCACGGTAATGAAAACACTGATTGGGTTAAAGCAACCCGTCGGGGGCGATGTGTTTATCAACGGAACCAGCCTGTGGGGAATTGACGAAGCGGCCCGCAACAAGATTCTGCAAAAATTTGGTGTTTCGTTTCAAAGTGGCGCACTGTTTTCATCAATGACGGTTGCAGAAAATATCGCGTTGCCAATGGAACTGACGGGCAAAATGTCTGGGGCGCAAATTGCACGACGCATAGATGAAAAATTGGAAATGGTTGGGTTGGCGAATTCTGGCAATTTGTATCCAACTGAAATCAGTGGCGGTATGGTAAAGCGCGCGGCGTTGGCACGGGCATTGGCACTGGACCCAGACGTTGTGTTTTTTGACGAACCGTCGGCCGGTCTGGACCCAATACGGTCAAAGCAACTGGACGATTTGATTGTAAAAATCAATCGCGCTGGCACCACGATTATTATGGTGACGCACGAACTGGATTCAATCAATACAATCGCAACAAATTCTATATATCTGGACGCCACAACGCACGGAATCAGTGGGCGTGGCAATCCACACACACTGCTAGAAACAACCAAGAATCGTGAAATCATTGAATTTTTGACACGTGGAAAGACAAAGGGGAAAAAATGTTAAAACCAAACAAGCGCGCCGTTGGTGCATTTATGATTTTCGGCATTTTGCTGGCAATCTTGTCAATGGTATTCTTTTTCGGACATCGTTTTATGCGAACCAAAATGACACCTGTGTTATTTTTTGAGGGTTCGGTCAGTGGTCTGTCCGTCGGTTCCCAGGTGTATTTTCGTGGTGTCCCCGTTGGCAAGGTTGAAAAGATTCAACTGATGCCAAACAGCGAAGATAAAATTATTATTCCAGTCTATATCACATTTGACCCCAAGGTTATGGCCAACGCGTCCAAGGCCGCAGTTGAAACGGCGGACAACACAAAATGGCTGGACGCATTGGTGGCGCACGGACTGAAAGGAAAACTGCAAAGCCAAAGCGTTTTAACCGGTCAAATGATAATTGAACTGGATTTCTATCCAGAATATCCGGCGAAATTCTTGGCAAAAAAATACGGCATTGCTGACCCAGAAATTCCGACGATACCGTCTATATTTGACGAACTGTCCCAGAATTTACAAAAAATCCCATTACAGGATATTTCCAACAACACAAACGCATTGTTGCAAAACCTGAACAGCACAATACCAGATTTGTTGCGTCAAACCAGTGCAGCGGTTGCCGGCATAAATCGTGTTGTAAATGCACTGGGCGACCCAGTATCGGCCAGCGTCACCGACTTCAACAAAATGGTTCGCGATGTCAGCGCGGCCGCCCAGGCGGTATCCAGACTGAGTGATTATCTGGAACGCCACCCAGAAGCGTTATTAAAAGGCAAAGGAGGATATTGATATGCGTAAAAATGTTTTAATTCTGTCTGTTCTTGGATTGGCATTGATGGGCTGTTTCGGTGGCCACACCAGTCCCCAATCGCGTTTTTATGGTCTGTATGCGCCGGCGGTCACCCAGACACGTGGTCCAGTTGCCCAGACCAATGTCGTGATTGAATCTGTCACCGTTCCCCAGTCGGTTGCGCGCCCACAAATGGTTGTGCGCCAAAATGATTCTACGGAAATTACCGTCGCAGAATTTGATCGCTGGATAGAAGGACTGGATAACGCCCTGCCCGTGGTGATTTCTGAAAATATGAACGCGTATGCAAAAAACATCAATGCGCGTCCTGCGCGTATCGGCACGCGCAAGGCGGCCAAATACACCGTATCGGTTGAATTCGTGCGTTTTGACACGGTTGCAAATGGTGATATAACATTGGCCGCGTGGTGGATGATTACAAACGAACGTGGCGATGTCCTGGTGCAAAAGAAAAACACACTGACCGCCAAAACGCCGATGACATCTGGCGCGCCAAACTATAACGCCATTGTCGCAGAACAAAGTCACCTGGTTGCGCGTCTGTCGTATAAAATCGCCGACACAATTGCCACATTAAAGTAAACGTATAAAACATCGCCCCGTTTGGGGCGATACTAGTGTGATAACGCAAAACTGGCGTCCAGTAATTTTATTACATCATCTGTGGCGATTGAACCGTCCAAACATATTGTCAGCCAGTGTCGCTTGTTCATGTGATAGCCTGGAAAAAAACGAACACGGTCAACCACCATATCTATGAATGCCGGTTCTGCGTGCAGATTTAAAACCTCTGCCACGCCATTACCAGACAGCCCGATTTTTGACCGTGGCAAAATCATCATTACGCCATACCATTTACGACTGGCACTGTTGCGCCACACGGCCGCCAGGGGTAATTTGAC
Organism: uncultured Rickettsiales bacterium; assembly: GCA_900550565.1. GTDB lineage: Bacteria > Pseudomonadota > Alphaproteobacteria > Rs-D84 > Rs-D84 > Enterousia. The sequence continues at coordinate 6,025 of URSG01000022.1, forward strand.
CCATAAAAATTCTAGATCATTATGATAGTGCCGACGCACATACTTTATGATTTCCTGTGATTGTGACGAAACAAAAACATCTGATTTTTTCATATCCCGACATATATACAACTATTCCAAGTCCAAGTCAACGCCCGCATTGCAAAGCGTCCGTCCACTTTTTCGTATAATAAAAACGCCCATTTTGGGCGTTTTATTATAACTGGCGGAGTATGATTTTATCACAAACAACCATATACAAATTCCAATTTTACAGGGATTTTTTATTTCGTATGTGTGGTTCGGCAAATCGACGCATTGCATCGTATGCCAAGCCAAGGCCTACACTAGCCATTTTGTTTGCTGATGACAATTCTGCATTTGGGAAATAAGACTGCATAACACGGCTGACGTACGGTATTTCCGTTGAGCCACCCGTCAGAATAACCAATTCTATATCTGTGTTTTTTATACCCGCGCGTGCAATACATTCCTGAACTGCCGCTTCTATCTTTTTCATGTCTGGTTGGATTGCGGCCTCAAACACATCACGTGTGGTATCTATTGTCGGCGCATCCGACAAAAAGTCCAAACGCATACGAACCGCTGATTGGCCCGACAAGGTCATTTTTGCCAGTTCCACATAATCCAGATTTTTATGTCCCAGACGCTTTTCAATTATTTCATATAAGCGTTTAACCTTTTCCCGTTCTAATCCCCATACGGTGTATCCACGAACCATATTCAGTGTTTTGTAATTATAAACTTCGTTCACATGACTCCAAGTAGCCAGACTGAAATAAGGCTTGGTCGGTAACGCAATCGTTTTATCACATGTTTTATATTCCGTCCCCATTCCAAAACATGGCATAAATGCTTTTAATGCCAGCGCTTTATCAAAATCATTTCCGCCGATGCGTACACCAGTATTTGCCAAAACGTCATCCGTTCGGTCCGAACTGACCGCACGCGTCGGCGACAGGCGAATAACCGTAAAGTCCGATGTACCACCACCAATATCCGCGACAAATGCTAATTTTTCTGATTTTAACCCCTGTTCATGCGCGAATGCAGCCGCAATCGGTTCATACTGAAACGAAACATCTTTGAACCCCACCGCGCGCGCTATTCTTTCCAGCTCATCTTGGGCACGAGCATCGCCGGCCGGGTCATTATCACGAAAGTGAACCGGGCGCCCCATAACAACCGCCTCAACAGATTCACCGGCGGCGGCATCTATTTTCTTTTTAAGGTGTTGCAGAAAGTGTCCAATAATCGCCTCGAACTTAACGGGGCGACCGTTAATTATGGTACCGTCGCGCATTATGTCACTGCCCAAAATACGCTTTATGCTGCGCATAAAACGACCGTCAAGGTCGCCATCTGTATATTTTTGTTGCGCATCACGGCCGAAATAAACCGCAGATGACCGATCTGGGAAAAACAATGCTGTCGGGATTGTATCGTGTCCACCTTCTAAATCAACCATACGTGGCGTGCCACCATCAGAAATCGCAGCAGCAGAATTAGTTGTCCCAAAATCAATCCCTGCAACACATTTAGCCATAAAATACCCCTGTAGAAGAGTTATTTTATTTTACAAATTATACTAAGTCAAATTTTATATTTGACTGATTTTATACATTTATTATCTATAATTTATGTTAAACGCGTATATGTTAATGAGAAAAAATCCCATTATTCTTGCCTCTATCGTTTTAAACACCAAATGGGCCTTTATGCATTTTATGCACGATAATATCAAATTGTTCCGTGTTGTGGGAATAAAAATGCGCGGCCGCATATTTACCAAACAAATAGGATTCTATATCAATATCTGTCCAGGTGTCCCCGGTCTTTGTCGGAACCTGCATCTGTAATAGTGAATCAGTATGTTCATATTTTTCTATATTTTACGTACAATCGGCATAACATTTTGCTCAAAATATTCACGCTGATCCGGGAATCCGATAACCTTTTCATCAACTAATGCCTCGGAATCCAGCCACACAACCTTTACCGTATCCTCGCGTTTCTCGCAAAACTCCAACACCGTGTCACTTGGTACCTTTGCAACAAAGAATATATGAGCCTCGTTATACGCACCGCGTTTTTCAATTTTGTGCTCGACCACTTTGAATTTGTAAGGCGCGACGACCTGTTGTGCCAATCCAACCATAAATTCCGCCGATTTACCCAATTCTTCACGCAATTCACGGGTTAAAGCCTGTTTGGCTGTGGTTTCGCCGTCATCAAACCGACCACCAATTGTACCATAAGCCCCAGGTGCATATTCCAGAATAGCAATTTGCTTTTTCCCATCAATAATACGCACAGGGATAATATATGCAGCATAACTCACTTCTTTAATCATTTTTCTCTCCTTGTGTTATATAGAATTTCCAAATTTGTAATGTTCTTTGCCGATTTTATCACAGATTGCAAAGCATTCGTCCACTTTTTCGCCCCCACAGGTTATAATAAAACGCCCAAAAAGGGCGTTTTGTTATAACTGGCGGAGACGAAGGGATTCGAACCCTTGATACCGTTGCCGGTATACTACATTTCCAATGTAGCGCACTAGACCAACTATGCGACGTCTCCGGATTTTTTGATTATTCCGCAGATATATCTGCTGTGTCTTCTGTTTGCGATGCTGTGTCTGCATCGGCAACCAATGAATTTTCCAATTCCGCATCAATTTCACGCAACAATGGATCCTCGGTCGCGCCAACTTCCAATGAATCTTCGCCCTCGGCCACAGATGGTGCGTCCTTGTACGACTGGATAAATTCGTGACGAACATTGCTGACGTCCAGTTTGCCACTGGCAATTTCGCGCAGTGCAACAACCGTCAATTTGTCATCATTTTTATCCACAACGGGGGCAGCCCCACCGTTCAGGTCGCGAACACGCTGAGATGCCAACATTCCCAGTTCATAACGACTTTCCACAAATGGTAATGTATCTGAATTTGTTGTGCGGGCCATCATTAAATCCTTTGTTGAAATCATTTTTAACCACGTTATAATGCCCCAAGGACAGTAAAAATGCAAGCAGAAAATAATAAAAATCATATAAAGACACTTTCTATGGGTTGTCGGCTGAACGCGCTGGAATCAGAAAAGATTCAAGAAATGTTGTCGCGCGTGTTAAATGCTGCCATTGTGGTCAACACCTGTGCCGTCACCGCCGAGGCCGAACGCCAGTCTGGTCAAACAATTCGTCGTATCGCGCGCGAGAATCCCAATGCACCGATTTTTGTGACGGGATGTGCTGCGACGCGTAATCCTGATTTGTTTTCTGCAATTCCAAACGCGCTGGTTGTTGCCAATCGCGACAAAATGCACCTGGACGCATATCTGCGTGCGTTGGCTGATGCGCCGTGCCATTTTGACAACCCACGTGTGGCGGCGTTTGCCCACGGCGACACACCCCTGTCCAAGCAATTTATCCAGGTTCAAAATGGCTGTAATCACGCGTGTGCATACTGTATAACGCGTGCGCTGCGTGGGCCGTCGGTATCGTTTGATTATAATGACATTTTGGCGAACGCCCAGCGTGCGGTGCAAAACGGGTATTCTGAAATCGTCTTGACGGGGGTTGACACGGCGTCATACGCGCGTGACGGGATGTTGATTTCTGATGTGTGCGCGCGTCTGTTGGACGACGTGCCAGAAATCCGTCGGTTGCGCCTGTCGTCAATGGACCCTGCGTCGCCCCAGATTTTCAAACTGATTGATTTAATGCACCGCAATCCGCGAATGATGCCACACCTGCACCTGTCAATGCAGTCCGGTTGTGATGCGATTTTACGTTCTATGCGCCGCCGCCACAAT
>URSG01000023.1 GCA_900550565.1 uncultured Rickettsiales bacterium
ACGGTCCTAAGGTAGCGAAATTCCTTGTCGGGTAAGTTCCGACCCGCATGAATGGCGTAACGATCTCCACACTGTCTCCAACATAGACTCAGCGAAATTGAATTCTCGGTGAAAATGCCGGGTACCCGCAGCTAGACGGAAAGACCCTATGAAGCTTTACTGCAGTTTCGTACTGGCACTAGGACTCATTTGCGTAGGATAGGTGGGACGCTTTGAAGAGCAGGTTTCGGCTTGCTTGGAGCGGTTGGTGAAATACCACCCTGATGTGTTTTAGTGTCTAACCCGCGTTCTTGAAGCAGGGCGGGGGACAGTGCGTGATGGGCAGTTTGACTGGGGTGGTCGCCTCCCAAATCGTACCGGAGGCGCGCGAAGGTTTGCTCAGGCTGGTCGGAAATCAGCCGGTGAGTGCAATGGCAAAAGCAAGCCTGACTGCAAGGGGGACACCCCGAGCAGAGACGAAAGTCGGTCATAGTGACCCGGTGGCTCCGCATGGAAGGGCCATCGCACACGGATAAAAGCTACTCTAGGGATAACAGGCTGATGCTACCCAAGCGTCCATAGCGACGGTAGTGTTTGGCACCTCGATGTCGACTCATCGCATCCTGGGGCTGGAGCAGGTCCCAAGGGTATGGCTGTTCGCCATTTAAAGCGGTACGTGAGTTGGGTTAATAACGTCGTGAGACAGTTAGGTCCCTATCTACTGTGGGCGTTGGATATTTGAGCGAACTTGACCTTAGTACGAGAGGACCGGGTCGAACGAACCTCTGGTGTACCTGTTGTCGCGCCAGCGGCACCGCAGGGTAGCTATGTTCGGAACAGATAACCGCTGAAAGCATCTAAGCGGGAAGCTGGTCGCAAGATAAGATATCCCCATGAGTTCAGTTCTAGACTAGGACATTGATAGGCTGTCGGTGTAAGCCCTGTGAGGGGTTTAGCTTAACAGTACTAATCGAACCATTGACTTTTTATCTTTTTGTCTTGACTTGATAACAAGTCAAGCGTATGCTTGAAGAGAACGTTGAAGTGATTCTGATACAGAATTACGATGTTCGCTGGATTTATTCTGGTGATTATTGAGCGGGAGTCACCCTCTGTTCCATTCCGAACCAGACAGGGAAACCTCGTATCGCCGATGGTACTTTGGCTTCAGCCACGGAAGAGTAGGTCGTCGCCAGAATAAATCCAGTTATAGATATAAAAACCGAAATTTAACCGCCCACGTGGCGGTTTTTTATTTGCCATTTGCGTGATGCGTGGATAAAATATCTGTATGAAAAAAATAAATGCTGATTTTCGTGGCACACAGGGCAGTTTGCCGCCCCAGTTGTTTAAATACGTTGACCAGACCCAGATGGCGGCCGAAACCGCACGTTTTACCGAATACATAAATTCTGTATCTGGGGATTTCCTGGACAAACTGGCAGAAAGAAAACGCAAAAGTATAACGGTTGGCGACAGTGACTTTGACGCCATTGTTCCCCAGACCCCAAAACTGTTTGGCCAGGACGTTTCACTGGAATACATTGGGTGCGGTATGGCCGGCAATGTATATAAAATGCAGATTGGTGACAACACGTTTGCGCTGAAGATAAATCGCAGGGAAAATTTAACCTCTGACCTGGAGGCAATAGCGGAACACAGGCGCGCGCGTAATCTGATAAATCGGCCGTATATTGGTGCGACGTTTTCGCACGATGGCGCAACATATTCGTGGATATTGTCGGACTATATTTCTGATGACCAAGACAACGATATGTCATTTGTGTCGGCCAAGGCAAAATTGTTTTATGCTGCGATGACCAAGGGGTTAAAGTATTCAGATATGTATCCGGCCAATGTCAAGGCTGGGCGTATAATTGATATTTCTGGGGTTGAGCGCGGCGGTATAAAACTGAGCCGTATAGAAATTGATATGGTTAAAAAGTTTTTATATCTGATGCGCACAAATGATGTGCCACGTTTTCGCCAGTTGGCCGAGATTGCCGTCGCCAGTTTCCCAAATGTGATAAAGTATATGTTTGCAAAGATGAATATTTATCGGATGGAAATGCCGATGCAACTGCAACCGTTCAAGAAAATGTTGGTTGATTATAATCATCGTGTGCGCGCGATATATAACGAGGTATATGACACGTCATCGCGCCTGGGGCAGGGTAAATGAATAAATACACAAATCAATCAACGGGTCTCCGGGGCAGTTTGCCACCCCAGTTGTTTAAATATATTGATATGTCGCGTATTTCCCAGGCTGTGGCCCGGTTCAGAAAGTTTCGTGTCGTTATCACTGACAAGTATAATATCATTAAAAAAACAGGGCGTGCCGGCCGTTAAATTTTCCCCAGGTCGGCATTTTTATGCCCAAGAAAAATCAACCAAAAACAGAAAATAAAAAACGCAAAATTTTGCAAGATTTTTTCTTGCATTTAGGGGCATTTTTGCACAAAATCGTGTGGCTTTAAATTCAAAGGAGAAACCATGAGCAATAAATGGGTATATACTTTCGGTAATGGTGCCGCCGAAGGCCGCGCAGATATGCGTAATCTGCTGGGGGGCAAGGGCGCAAACTTGGCTGAAATGAATTTGGTTGGGTTGCCTGTGCCAGCCGGTTTTACAGTGACAACAGACGTTTGCACATATTACTATAACAACAACGAAACATATCCGACGGATTTGATGGACCAGGTTCGCGCAGGTATCGCGCACATTGAATCTATTATGGGTAAAAAATTCGCAGATATGGATAACCCATTGCTGGTTTCTGTGCGTTCTGGCGCGCGCGTTTCTATGCCGGGTATGATGGACACGGTTTTGAACCTGGGGCTGAACGATGAAACGGTCAAGGCATTGGCACGTCATTCGGGCAACGAACGCTTTGCGTATGATTCATATCGTCGCTTTATTATGATGTTTTCTGATGTTGTGTTGGGCGCAGATATCAATCTGTTTGAACACAAACTGGAAGAAATGAAGGAATCCAAAGGATACAAGGTTGACACTGAATTGACTGCGGACGATTTAAAAGAATTGGTTGAACAGTTTAAACAAATCGGTGTCCAGATTGGCAAAGTTTTCCCCCAGAATCCATGGGAACAGTTGCAACTGGGTATCGGCGCAGTGTTCGGCAGTTGGATGAGCAAAAAGGCCATCACATATCGCAAACTGAACAATATCCCAGGCGATTGGGGAACCGCTGTCAATGTCCAGGCGATGGTGTTTGGTAATTCGGGCGACGACAGTGCAACCGGCGTATGTTTCAGCCGTGACCCAGCAACCGGGGAAAACAAATACTATGGCGAATATTTAATCAATGCCCAGGGCGAAGACGTCGTCGCGGGTATTCGCACCCCACAACCGATGAGCAAAGATGATTCTGGCCGTCTGTCACTGGAAGAAGCGATGCCGGCAGTGTACAAAGAATTGTGCGATGTTCGTGAAAAACTGGAACAGCATTACAAAGATATGCAGGATATGGAATTCACGATTGAACACGGCAAACTGTGGATGTTGCAGTGCCGTAATGGCAAGCGCACCGCGGCAGCAGCCGTTCGTATGGCGGTTGAAATGGTGAACGAAGGTTTGCTGACCAAGCAAGAGGCTATTTTGCGCGTTGGTGCTGACCAATTAAATCACCTGTTGCATCCTATGTTGGACCCCAAGGCTGAACGTGATGTAATCGCGATTGGTTTGCCGGCGTCCCCAGGCGCGGCCGTTGGCCAGGCGGTGTTTAACGCCGAAGATGCAGAAACGTGGGCAGCCGAAGGCAAAAAGGTTATGCTGATTCGCGTTGAAACATCACCCGAAGATATTGCTGGTATGAACGCCGCCCAGGGTGTTATCACGGCACGTGGCGGTATGACATCGCACGCGGCGGTGGTTGCGCGTGGTATGGGAACACCGTGCGTATCAGGTTCGCCAGACATTAAAATTGACTATGCGTCCAAGACATTGACCACAACCGCTGGTGTTGTTATCCACGAAGGCGATTGGGTATCCATTGATGGCGCCCAGGGTCAGATTATTCGTGGCGCAGTGCCGACCGTGTCTGTGGAATTGACAGGTAATTTCGGCACATTGATGGGCTGGGTTGATGAAATCAAAACATTGGCGGTCAAGGCAAATGCCGAAACACCAAAAGATGCCAAACAAGCGCGCGATTTCGGTGCCGAAGGTATCGGGCTGGCACGAACAGAACACATGTTCTTTGACCCGTCGCGTATCCAGGATATGCGTGAAATGATTCTGGCCGATGACGAGGCCGGTCGTCGCGCAGCGTTGGCGAAATTGTTGCCATACCAGAAAGCGGACTTTGTTGAACTGTTCAAGATTATGGACGGTCTGCCGGTCACGGTTCGTTTGATTGACCCACCGTTGCACGAATTCTTGCCACATACCGATGCAGAAATCGCAGAATTGGCGGCGCATATCGGCAAAACGGTTGAGTTCGTAAAATCACGCAGCGAAGCATTGCGCGAATCTAATCCGATGTTGGGGCACCGTGGTTGCAGATTGGCAATTACATACCCAGAAATCTGTGAAATGCAGACACGCGCGATTTTGTCGGCGGCACTGGAATGCCAGGCGGCAGGCGTTTCTGTTCACCCAGAAATAGAAGTTCCATTGGTTGGTTCCAAGAAAGAGGTTGATATTGTCAAGGCTGTGATTGATTCCACCGCCCAAGAATTGTTTGCTGAAACAGGCAAGTCAATCGCATACACCGTTGGTTCAATGATTGAATTGCCACGTGCGGCAGTGCTGGCCAATGAAATCGCCGAAAGTTGCGAATTCTTTGAATTTGGGACAAACGATTTGACCCAGACAACATTGGGTATGTCACGTGATGACACTGGTAAAATCCTGGACGAATATCGTGCGCGTGGCGTATATGTCGCCGACCCGTTTGCGTCAGTTGACCAGTTGGGCGTTGGTCTGTTGATAAAGGACGCCGTTGCCAAGGCGCGTGCGACCAAGGGTGATAAAATCCACTTGGGCGTTTGCGGCGAACACGGCGGCGATCCTGACTCTATTGAATTCTTCCACAAGATTGGATTCAATTCAGTATCGTGCAGTCCGTTCCGCGTGCCAATCGCACGTTTGGCGGCCGCACAAGCAGCGGTTAAATTCCCGCGCAAATAAAAAATGCCCCATCTGGGGCATTTTTTTGTGCGCCCGGCGGCGGCCTTGTGGCGGACAGGACTTTATTTTTCTAAACTTTGGACTTTTATTCTGGGGTGGTTGGGTGTATAATTTTGGTATGAAAAAAATCGCAATTTTATCATTGTTATGTGCGTTGCCAATCGTGTCGTACGGCGCAGAAAACCCAATGTTTGGGCGTGGCGCGCAAAATTCGTTGGGGCTGTATGTGGCGCAATCAACCGGTGACGGCACGTTGTTCAAATTGGTTGAACCGTGGCTGTGGGAATTTTCGCCCCAGACATTGTTTATGTTTCAATATGCCCAGCCGGTGGAAATATTCCGCCTGCCGGCGCGTATAAATTTTGAACTGACGCAAAACGTTGGCTATCACGGTGGTCATGGCCTGTCGTTCTTTGCGGCCGGTGTGTCGTGGGACGTTGCGTTGTTGCAGTGGCGCGGTTTCTATACCGGCGTTGGTGTTGGGCCGTATATGCGTGATTCACGCGACCGGTGGGTGTCTTCGCGGTTGGTGTTCGGCGAACGATTTTTCATCGGATACAGGGTTGCCGACAATATGACGGTTGAATATTTTACCCAACATTTTTCAAACGGTAATTTCACAGATCCAAATCGTGGATTTAATTTTACAGGCCTGGCATTTAATTACAGTTTTTAATATAAACTTTTAATATTTACAGCCCCCAGCAAAAATGTTATAATTATAAGTAATAAAGGTGGATTCTGTCAGAATTCGCCCCGTTAAATAGCGGGTTTTCCGGGCGTTTTCCGGATAACAGGGAGAGTATTTATGAAGAGCCGTAACATCGCAGATTGCTGCAAAAATGCCGTCGGAACAGTTTTCTTGTTGGCTGGCGCATTTTTTGTTTGTTCTACATTGTTATCAATACGTGCGGTATTTGCCGACCCAGTTGCACCAACAACCGGTGCGATTGCTGGGGCGCAATCACCACGTGGAACCGTGTCATCGCGTCGCGCGACGTCTAATGTTATATCGCGTGGCACAACGGCAAAAACAAATGCCGCCACGACGGCTGGCACTGCGCGCAATGTGACATCGCGCACAACTGTTGCGTCGCCACGTGCAAATGCCACTGCGTCACGTAATGTTGTTGCACGTACCACTGCGTCACGGACCACGACCAATTCGCGCAATGTTCGTGCGCGTACTGCAACATCAAACCAGGCGCGCGTTTCATTACAGGGCAGTGCAATCCGGGGCAGTAAATCGTCATCAAATAAAACATATACATATCTGACGAACAAGTTGTACACAGGCAACTATTCAAACATTATTGATTCAACAACTGGGTTGATTTCGGCTGATGCGTATAACAACTGTATGGAATCATATTACACATGTATGGACGAAATCTGTACTGCGCGTAATACGGCCCAGCGTCGTTGTGCGTGTGCCGGTCGTGTCAAGGCCTTTGCCGAGGCGGAAACCGCACTGGAATCAGCAAACGAAGAATTGATAAAGGTTTCTGGTGAATTGGCATTGCTGATTGCGAACAAGGGCAAAGATGTTTCTGATGCATTTCAGTTGACCGATGCAGAAAAGGTTATGAACTGTGTTTCGTGGCAAGAAGTGACCCAGAAATACGGGACAAATTCTGACGAGGCTATCAAGTGGTGCAATAACCATTCTATCTTTGGCGAAAACGGAAATAAATTATCTACGTGTGCAAAGCCGTCATACTGCACAGAGGCTGGAAATAACTTTGGCTTTGACATTGCCAACATTGACGGTTCGTCCAGTGATATTTTGGCGTCGTTGCAATCGTGGGCCGATGCCAAGGAAAATACGTTGACCATATTGACTGATAATACAGACAGTTTGACCAGCGCGTTTGATAATTTATCAAATGTTGTGTCTGGACTGGCTGGGATTGACGGTGCGTTGAACGACAGCAACACCTTAAAGGATTCTTTGGCGCAAACCTGGGGCTATGAATTGTTTGAATACGCGCACAACAATGTTTGCAACCGCGTATTGGATTCTTGCTTTAACGGTATTTACGAGGCGTGCGGAACCCCACCGTCATCGGGCCGTAAATGCGGCAACGGTGCGTCCCAGTGTCCGTATAATTACAACAGTTATATCAGTGTATCCAACACTGGCACGTATGAATTGAATTTCATTACACCAAATTCTGGATATACTGCGTCAAACAGTGCAACCTGTTTTGGGTACACGTCTGCGTCGGGCGATCCTTATTCAACGTTGCGTGGCCCGGTCGCAGATGCGCGTCGCAGCATTATGCAAAAGTATGCGCTGGACGCAAATGCAGATTGCGATTCGTATGGCGAACAGTTGCGCAAGGCGGCCCAGAATATCGGTTATCAAAAGGTTGCCGCACAACAGGCGTTGCAACAGAAACGTCTGGAATTTGCGAACGAAGAAAAGACGTCTATCTTGAACGCGGCGGTCACAGCAGGAACGAATTTCAACGAATGTATCAGCGAAATTTACGACTGTTATGAAACCCAAGAACGTTCAAATCCGTCGTGGACAACCGCGCGTATCAGAACATACTGCGCCCAGGTTGCAAACGTTCCGCATTGCTATGAAGAAATGATTTGTAATCCGTCTAATTCGCCGTTCAAGGCCGTTATTGACAAGGCGGATAACGCCCAGTGCAAGAACACTGCGGATTACACAACCAATACGTGCCGCAATGTCGTGACGCTGAACGATATCTTGAACGGTACCGGTGCCACGGCCGCCGAATGCGAGTTTGGTGATAACCAGACGTGTGATTCTGCGGCGATGCGTCAGAAATGCTTGCTGGACGCAATCGGAACAGATGGCACTAGTTCGGATAAAAACGTTTTACAGACCTGGAAAAAGGAATAACCGTTTTAATAGTGCATAATTTCCAGGGCCCACAACGCCAACAAATCAACCCGGGTGGGGATAAAGATTTGTTGCATTGTGGGCCCTGTTTTTTAATTCTGAAAATTTGACGGTTTTACGCGTTTTGTTGTAAGATTTCGTCAAAACGCTTGACTTTTTGTAAAAAAATGTTATTTTTGTAGCAAGTTTTAAACAAAACGCAGAACAAGAACAATATACAAGAGAAAGAAATATGAGCAAATTTGCAATCTTTCAAACCGGTGGCAAACAGTATCGCGTGCAAGCAGGTGATATTGTCAAGGTTGAAAAACTGGACGCCGCAGATACGGTTGAATTTGACCAGGTTTTGATGATTGATGACAAGATTGGCACACCGTTTATTGATGGCGCCAAGGTTATTGCCACAGTTGTTGAACAGAAACGCGCTGACAAGGTTTTGGTGTTCAAGAAAAAACGCCGCCAGAACTATCGCCGCACACGTGGCCACCGTCAGTATATCACTGTTGTTAAAATCGCAGAGATTAAAGGCTAAGGAGTTTAATTATGGCACACAAGAAAGCAGGTTCGGCGACCACTAATGGACGCGACTCGGCCGGGCGCAGATTGGGCGTTAAAAAATCCGGTGGCAGCCGTGTTATCCCAGGTAATATCATTATTCGCCAGCGTGGCACATCTGTGCACCCAGGCTTGAATGTTGGTATGGGCAAGGATCATACATTGTTTGCAAAGATTGCAGGCATTGTAAAATTCAAAAAAGGTTTGGGCGATCGCAAGACCGTTTCCGTTGAACCAGAAGCAAAATAAAAAAGAAAAAGCACCTGCAAAAGCAAGTGCCTTTTCTGGAGCTACTGGCCGGACTCGAACCGGCGACCTGCTGATTACGAATCAGCTGCTCTACCAACTGAGCCACACTAGCAGAATACTTATATATTATAGCAGGCCAACCACGG
>URSG01000024.1 GCA_900550565.1 uncultured Rickettsiales bacterium
GACGCTGAGGACTTAAAATCCTTTGGTCATTGCGACCGTGTGGGTTCAAGTCCCATCCAAACACCACAAAAATAGGCATTCCTCGATTTTGATTTTTCCCCTAAGCTCGTGGTTTGCTTTTCAGCCCGTCCTCTAAGGCCTGTTTGCAGGTTAATAACACCAATTATTCGTTGTACAAATTTAATTTATCGATCGCGCAAAAAAAATCATAATCCTGCAATAAATACATTTGGACTTTGAAGTCATATTTTTCTATAATATTGACACAAGGAAAGAACAATATGCAGCCAAGGGTCAAACATCAGGGGCAAATTTATACTCCAGTATATCTAGTAAAGGATATGCTTGATTTTTGCGGCTATTACGGGTACGACATTATCGGTAGACACATAATGGAAAATAGCTGCGGCGACGGAGCTTTTCTTCGCGAAATTGTGCGCCGTTATTGTTCTTATTCGCATTTTAATCGTCCAACATTAAAATCAGAACTGGAAACATATATCCATGGAATTGAGAAAGACCCAATTGAACACAAAAAATGTATTGCTAACTTAAATACGATTGCGGCAGAATTTGATTTGTTTGATGTAAAATGGGATGTTCGTTGCGGCGATGCATTGGAACTGTCCAAAGATTATTATGGTAAAATGGATTTTATCGTCGGAAATCCACCCTATGTTCGTGTGCATAACTTGGTGGACTATGATTTAACAAAACAATTTTCATTTACTGCCGATGGTATGACGGATTTATATCTTGCATTTTTTGAGATTGGAATAAAATTATTATCGCCAAATGGGAAAATTTGCCTGATAACGCCCAGCTCGTGGCTTCGTAGCAATGCTGGCGCAAATTTCCGCAAACATATAGCACAAACAAAGTCGTTAAATAAAATTGCAGATTTGGAACATTTTCAGCCATTCAATGCAACGACCTATACTGCAATAACCGTGCTGGACAATATGGGTAATTCACGCAAACAGTTTGATTATTACAAATATAATGGCGCAGGGCAAATTGAGTTTGCAAACCATTTATCATACAGGGACGCATTTATAAATGGCGAAATATATCTAGCGAACAACGAATTGTTGACTGAAATTCGTGATATATACGTCTATGGTACTGGGACGGTTTCTGTGAAGAACGGATTTGCAACCCTTTGCGATGATGTTTTTATTGGCGATTTTGATTTTGCCAGAATGTGTATTCCGGCTATAAAATCATCAACAGGGAAATGGACGAAATGCATTTATCCATATAAATCAAATGGCGATCCATTGCCCGAATTTGCAGTTATGGATTATGCGCCATTATATAGATATCTAGAATCACATCGTGAAGCGCTGGAAAATCGTTCTATTGCAAATAAGCGGAACTGGTATTTATTTGGTCGAACACAGGCTCTGCGAGATGTATCGCGTGATAAAATTGCAATAAATCAATTGGTACGAGATAAGGATTCTCTTAAAATAAATATTGTACCTGCTGGTTCGGGCGTGTATGGCGGATTGTATATTATTTCTGATTTCAGTGTATATGATGTAAAAAGGGTGCTGGAAACGGACGATTTTATAAATTATGTAAAGACATTAAAAAATTATAAATCTGGTGGGTATTATACTTTTTCGTCCAAGGATTTGGAAAAATACCTGAATTATAAGTTAAACAAAGGGAAAGAAAATGAGTTTAGATTTGTTGCCAACGCTTAAAAAGTCATTCTGCAAATATTTAGAGACCAGCGGTCGCAGTAATGAAAAACTGAAAATTTTGCACGCACAAATCGCAAAGGATTTGGTGTCGCTACTTGGCGAAGGTTATAAAGTGTATTCACTTGGTTTTGAATCTGGCAAAGAACACATTATCACGGGGCGTTATGTTGAAAAAGTTGTTGATATAACAATCGCAGATAAAATGGATAAAATTGTCGGTGGGATTGCGGTTAAATTTGTTATGAGCAATTACTCGCAAAACAGCAATAATTATTTTGAAAATATGTTGGGCGAAACCGCAAACATTCGCTCTGCAAGTATTCCGTATTTTCAGATTCTGATTATACCTGATGAAATCCCATATTATAAAAAAGACGACATTATATCCAAGGCGGAACATTTGTCTGGTCACAATGTTGCAAAGTATCTGAAACTATCGCAAGACAATCCAAAGAATTATCTGCATACACCTGATAAAACTTTGTTGATGGTTGTGGCTTTGCCAAAAATGGATTTGACGCAGGTTAAAAATCGTGCGGATTATAAACACGCATATTTTGGCGTAGATGTAAAATTATCAAATAAAATCGCTAATGATTTTGGTCCAACCGTTATACTGAATGATTACGATACATTTATGAACAAAATCTCCCACAGAATTAAGGCTGAGTAAATAAACTATATTAAACGAAATGCGTTATTATAATGAACTTTGTTATAAATTGCGATGGCGATGATAGTCCGCTTTTATTGCGCTGCGCTAGGACTATTGCCCACGCTAGCAACCTTTTTACAGGGTAGCGGCTTGTTTTACCATAATTTACGATAATCAATGCATTGCATGTTTTTGTGCCGACGCACTCCATAACCGCTGCGCAATTTTTCGCTTGACGCGCGCGGGCGAACGGACTAGAATTTTACGGCACACGGTTTTGGGGATATGGCGGAATGGTAGACGCTGAGGACTTAAAATCCTTTGGTCATTGCGACCGTGTGGGTTCAAGTCCCACTATCCCCACCAAGGTGTTCCGATTTCGGATGTGTAGCTCAGTTGGTTAGAGCGCTTCGTTCACATCGAAGAGGTCGTTGGTTCGAGTCCAATCACATCCACCATATTTTATCACACCGGTATCGGTGTTTTTTTGTTTTTTCCCTTGCCCTGAATTTCGCAATTTTGCTAAGATTCAATCAGAGATGAAGAAAATTCTGATTTTTGCAATATGTTGCATTATGTGCAGCGGTGCAATTCGCGCCGCCGTACGTGATGGTAATGTCAAAAATCGGGGTGCGACAACACCTGTGACCCAGCAACGCGTATCAACCACATCGCGCACAAACGCACGCACTGCAACGCGAATTCCGGCAACAAACGCGTCGGTGTCCCAGCGTGCCGCGGCCACCACACGTGCCACAACAACTAAAACAACCACAACGCGCCCAGTGGATAAAACCGTATCCCGCAATGCGACGCCTGGGGTCACGGCGCGCGCTGCGACAAACGCAACGCCTGTGACTGAAACGCGCACAGGGGCGGCATACGAACAATGCAAAAACGCGTATTTCGCGTGTATGGATCAATTCTGCCAACTGAAAAACGATGACTATCGTCGTTGCTCGTGCAGTAATCGCGTCCTGGAACTGGCCCAGATTCGCAGCGTTATGCAAGAGGCAGGCGATCAACTGACCGTATTTAACGAAAACCTGGACACTGTGGGATTGACCGCGGCCCAGGCCACTGCGATGCGCAACGCGTCCGAAGGGGAAAACGCACTGACGTCTGATACGTCTGCGTCCAAGGCGTTATTACAGGCAATTATGAATTCTATTCGTGGCGATGACGCAACTGTTGGTGGCAAATATTCCAGTTTGAACAGCATAAACCTGGCGTTTGATACAACAAACGCGTTTGGCACGATTGACGCCGGCGCGGCGGTGGCGACATATAACGGGCAAAACCTGTACAGCGCGGTTTACCCCCAGTGTCGCAGTGCTGTGCGCGCAGACTGTAATGACGCGTCGCTGCAACGCGCAATCAACGCGTATTTGATGGCCATAGAACAGGATTGCAACACGGTTCAAACCGCCATTGAAACCAAACAAAAACAAATGAAATCCGCCATCCGCGAGAGCAGTGCGATGCTGGACCTGGCGCGCGTTGAAAACCGTCAAAAACACAATTCTGACGATATAACGTCATGCATAAACAACGTTGAGTCTGCAATTCTAAGCGAAGAGGTTTGTGGTGCAAACTATCACAAATGTCTGGACAACGGCGAATTTATTGATATTTCAACTGGCGCACCAATCGCCGGTGTTGAAAAGTTTTACGAATTGGAAAAACTGTTGACGTTTGCCGATGGCGTAAATGCTGCCGACCAAAAATTATCCAAGATTTCAACCAATCGGACATTTGTTAAAAACTTTGAAAACCGCACCAAGAAGTTTGCCCAACCGGCCCTGGACAAATGCACCGAACAGGCAGATACCGTATGGTCTGAATATCTGGACAAGGCAATGCTGGCCATATATTACGCCCAACGGGACAAGGTTTCCGAGATTAAACAGGGTTGCTTTGATTTCGTATCATCGTGCTATGTCAATGGCGACGCCAGTCTGACCGCTGCGATGAAGGAATTGACCGGCAACAGCAATATTGTGTTGCAACCAGACAAGGTGACGTTATCAACAGAAATGTGCCGTGATTACATAGAATCGTGCAACTATATGTTTGATGGCAACATCATACGCGAATACGTTGACAACCGCAAAGACACAGATACACTGACCGCGTGTCGCGCCGTCGCAAAACAATGTTTTGACAGTTTTGGCGGCACAGGTTATCAAAATTTCTATTATCCATACAGTGGTCTGTTCACAACCGGCCGTGCGTTGGATTGGTTCACATTGTATGAATACACACTGGACGGCGACGGCAAATTGCAACGCAAATCTGATACGCCTGTGTCCGAGTGTGCGAAACAATTACAGAAAATTGATTCTTGCCGTGACCCAGATATTCTGGAACGCGCATTTGGTGGATTTGATGTCATATTGGCGTCCGAAGGCAAACTGAACAATGTCCCGACATATTATCTGGACACAGCCAGCCAAGATAAACGATATGGCACCCTGGCAAGCCAGCCACAAAACATACAAGGGACAGACGGCAGTGAAATTAAAAACGCATATCTGTTGGATCATCATTTGGCACGGTCAACCGGCGTCGCAACCGAGGTTTATAACCAGGTCGTTGACATCTTGACCACCCAGTGCTCAAACTTGCAGGGTCGCTTTATAGAATTGAAATACATCAAATACGACACATACAATCACGAAAATCTGTGTCGTTCAACGTTTGACACATCCAGCGCGTATGGCCCAGACAGCAAAACCGGCAACAGCGAAAATCTGCAAACTTTATACGGGGTGGCCAATGGCGAAGATATGTGCCCACGTGATTATTCGCTGGGGGTTGACACACAATCTTGGGGCGCGTGTCTGTGTTGGGAAAACGGTGGCCGACGCAGCAAGTGGGGCACCAGTGCAAAATGCCTGGCAGCAATGCCGGTCACAAATGGCACAGACGAAGCCAAGTGCACCAAAGACAGCACGATATATTCCAAAGACGCCACAGAACGACCGACAACCTGGTGCCTGCAAAGCGTTGTATCCAAAGATAACCAGGTATGCCCACTGGGCGGACGCGCATTGTCCACAGGTGGTTGCGTCAAAGGGGACGGCACAACAAAATTAAAAAGCCTGCCTGATGGATTATCATATTAAAAAACACCACGTTTTCGTGGTGTTTTTTTTAATGACTTTTTTTATTTATCTGCGTGCCGCAGAACGAACGCTGGCCGCAATCAACGCCGCAGGTGTGCCTTCGGGTCTGCGCCACAGGTCGTCGGCCTGACACAATTCTGTAATCATTTTTTGGCGCACCGATGGGATTGTCAACTGTTGAACGGCGTCTAATACATTTTCTGTTTTTGCGTCTGTTCCCAGGTATTCTGGATACACCCCACGGTTCAGCAAAATGTTCACCAACGACGCCCATTTTATGCGAATTACCTGGCGCACCAGCCACGTCGTTATCGGATTCATTTTATAGATAACAATCGTCGGTATATGCAACATCGCCAATTCAGCCGACACAGTTCCACTGGCCACAATCGCAATATAAGATTTGGCATATATTTCATAGCGACGTGATGACGGCACCAGTTCCACCGGTACGCGCCAATGCGCTGTTTCATCGCGAACATATTTTTCGGTTGTTTCAACCGTTGGAATAACAAACTTGTATCCGCGATACCCCCCGGTTCCCAATTGTTCGGCCGTCTGGCGAAATATCGGCATCAGACGCTTGACCTCGGACATACGACTGCCAGGGACCAAGGTTATGATTTTTTCAGCATTGTTGCCACCACGACACGCAGTTTTATACTTGCCAATTAAACCATCTGAAATAGGGTGGCCAACGGCAACCGTATCCAAACCATATTTGGTAAAATATGGAACTTCAAAATCAAAGAACGCATATAATTTATCAAACGTCTGGGCGTATTTTTTCGCACGTCCCGGTCGCCACGCCCAAACCTGGGGCGCGACAACGTGATGAAATTTCAACCCGTCTGCAATCAGCGCACGTCCCGCCGGCATTTTACGAACCTGGGATATAACGCTGCGCGCAAAACCCGGCGCATCAATAGTCAACACGATATCAGGCCGCGTTTCAATAATCGCATCTGCGGTCTGGCGAATACGTCGCATCAATGTGCGCGCATGGGCGGCAACCTCTATGACACCCATAACCGCCAAATCGCCCATCGGAAACAGTGGCGTCAATCCTGCGGCAATCATATTCTGGCCACCGACGCCAACAAACGATGCGTCTGGCATTTCAGACATAATACGCGCCCCCAGGACGTCACCCGAAACCTCGCCAGCGATTATAAATATAGTCAGTTTTTTATTCTGCATTTTTAGACGTGCCAATTCCACGCTTTGAACGATTTTCAATAAAGTCTATTGCGTCCATCGCATATTTATTGTTTTTCACTTCCTTGCGCACCTTGGCCAGGCGTTCTGTCACTGTACCTTCGGTTCCGCGGAACACCGCAGCATACACATTGTGGATTGCGTGCATATCTTCGTTTGTAAATCCGTGACGCATCAGACCAACACGATTGATTGTGCGATACACTGCGCGTGGATTTCCGTCATATATTGCATACGGCAAAACGTCGTTTCCAACGCCAGACATACCGCCAATGAACGCATTACGACCAATGCGCGCAAATTGCAAAACCATCACGCCCCCAGATAAAATCGCGAAATCTTCAACCTCTACGTGGCCGGCAACCTGGACCAGGTTAGACATAACAACACTGTTTCCAACCTTGCAATCGTGGCCGACGTGGGCATTTACCATAATCTGGCAATCATTACCAATAACCGTCCCATCAGACGCAGGCGTCCCAGAATGAATTGTCACATATTCACGAATCTTGCAACGTTTGCCAATACGCAGACCGGTCATAGCCGCTTCGTCCTGCCATTTTAAATCCTGGCTCATTACGCCCAGAACCGCAAACGGATACACAATAGAATCGTCGTCAATAAATGTTTTACCATCAATAACGACATTAGAAATCAATTCCACACGTTCGCCCAATACAACATTTGGCCCAACAATACAGTATGGGCCAATCTTGCAATCTGCGCCAATAACGGCGCCTTCACGAATTATAGCGGTTGGATGTATATTAGTTGCCATTTCAAAACTCACCTTGTTTAACAGATTATCGCTTGAAATAATAACTTATACACAATCTAATTGGTATAAAAGAAATATAACAAATTATAACAAGAACCGCGCGTCATGCCAGGTTGGTCTGTGTTCCAGATTCATAAACCAAACCAATCCCATTGCCGTTATCACGGGCATAACTGTTATTGTTCCGAATATCATCAACATAATTGCAAACGCCGCATTGTCCAGATTTTCAGGAACCTGGGACGCGTGCCAAACCGACAGGGCAAACGACGCGCCAAATACCGCAACCGTTCCAAGAAACACCGGTACAGATTCCGTCATCACAAACAACACGATTCCCAACGCAGCAACAAAACGCGCCATCCACTTTAATTTTATATACGCAGACCGATGAACACGCCCACGCACATTTACATTACGCAACACAGTCAAAGCCGCCGCCACAACACCACCGGCCAACAAGAATAACAGATGAAATGGACTCAACGCGCCCAACTGGCCGAAACGAAAGAATTCAGGTTGCATCAACATCGCGACCATCGTTGCCATCACAATCATCGTCACACCGGGAACAGGGCGCATTTCTGTGCGCGCACGACGCCCGGCCACGCAACCGGCACAAAACGCGACAATTTGCGAACAAGGGAAACAGATTTGTGGTATACGGAATATTATACCATCGTAGTATTTGTTACCCATGGCACGTAACGTATTGGCATCAAAATAAACATTGTGAATCAAGTCTGTATTTTTCACAAACTCATATCTATCTTCTGGCATATATTCACCATGGAAGAAAATGTTGTTGTAGCCCTTACTATGAGCATACTCTTTCAGTATTTGTGCGTCAATCTGTTCACGTCCATAATAGTGTAGCTCAAATCTTTGATCATTGCCTATTCTGTCTTGTAAATATTTGTTCATTTCTGCATGTCTTATGAATCCCCAAAAACCTATACGTATTTTATTTGAAGCATTTTTCTTGTAATCACGATGTAGAAGAGAATCCTCCAATAAATTATGTGAAGTAATTACTTTGTCTTGACAATCTATCGGAAAATACTCACGAAAGCCATCGCTACTCGTAAAGGTAACATGAGAGCAACGAATAAGGTTACCTACGGCTTTCTTAAAGAATTTTACACGTGGCTCATAGGTAGAATCTCGATAATCAAAAATATACCTTCCCTTAAAATGTTTC
>URSG01000025.1 GCA_900550565.1 uncultured Rickettsiales bacterium
CGTTCGCCAAAATGTCATTATAATCAAACGATACGCCGCCGCCACAATGCCGACCAGGTGCGAAAAATCGTCACCGCCGCCGACGACGACATTACGTTCAGTTGGGATATAATCTGTGGCTTTCCAGGGGAAACCGACGAATATTTCGCCCAAACAATGGCCCTGGTCCAGGTTGCGCGCCCGATAAAAATTCACGCATTTCCGTTTTCGCCCCGTCCTGGGACGCCGGCCGCCACAATGCCGGGACACGTTGACCGACGTATCAGCAAAGAACGCGTAAAAATCATCACACACGCCGCAGACGCAAATCGCGCCGAATTTATGACGCGCCAAATTGGCAAAACCGTCCAGGTTCTGGTTGAAGAAAAAAACATCGCGCGCGACCCACACGATATTGACGTAAAAATCGCCGGCGCGCCCGTGGCAGAACGCACTGTTTGCGACGTTGTTTTGTCTGGGATTGACGGGGACGCATTTATTGGAACATTACAATAAAAAATCTGTTGGCAAATCGTGATATTGTTGCTAGTATCACATCACTATGAGAAAGAAAATATTCGCAATTATAATTGCACTGATTTCAACCACAGCACATGCTGATTTTTCAACATCTGCAAAATCTGCGTTCTTGATTGACTATGAATCAGGAACGGAAATTGTTGCAAAGAACGCCGACACGCTGATGCCACCGTCGTCAATGATAAAATTGATGACGTTGACGGTCTTGTTTGATGAAATCAAGGCTGGCAACATCAATCTGGACGATCGCGTGACCGTCGGCCCAAATGCAGACTATAAAAACCCATTGTGGTATCCGGCCAGTAAAATCTGTCTGTCAACGGGCCAGACAATCACCGTGCGCGATTTGATTCTGGGGCTGATTGTGTTGTCTGGGGGCGACGCGTCGGTTGTCGTTGCCGAACGCATTTCTGGCACTGAATCTGCGTTCACTGAACAGATGACAAAAAAGGCGCGTGCAATCGGTATGCCCCTGTCAACATTTGGAAATGCCAGTGGCCTGCCGAATCCGAATAATTTGATGACCAGTCGCGAACTGGCAACACTGGCGACGCACATCATCAGCGATTACCCAGATATTTATCCTATGTTCGCAACCAAGCGTTTTGAATTTGCCGAACACCAGACGGATTGGTGTCGCGATTGGGGACGGACACATACGCTGAATTACAACAAACTGTTGTTTATTATGCCGGGCGCAGACGGTCTGAAAACCGGCCACACCGAAGATGGCGGATACGGTATGGTTGCCAGCAGTCGCGTTGGTGGACGTCGTCTGATTGGCGTGATAAACGGATTTCGTGGACGTGGACACGACGCATTGGCCGCAGAAATGAAAAAACTGTTGAATTACGGATATGAAACGACGAAAAATCATACTTTTTACCGTCCAGGCGACAAGATTGCTAAAATCCCAGTATGGTATGGTCGCCAGGATTTTGTCATTGCAACTGTGGCACAACCACTGGCCGTCACAATGCCCAAGAAACAGACCATGGACGGGATTCGCGTATTGGCACGATATTCAGACCCACACCCGGCCCCGATTGCCGTGGGCGACGTTCTGGGCGAAATTATCGTTGAACAAAACGGTCGCACGATTGCGCGCGCGCCACTGGTCGCACAGAATCGCGTGGCAAAAACACAGTTCTTTGGTCGCATCATCAGAAATATTCGCGTGATGATTGGCGCACGATAAAGGCATAAATCTATGGCACCCAAGAAAAACGCACCTTTGTATAATTTTCCAGACCCCATAGACAACGAATTTATGGTTGGTCACGATGATGTGTTGCGTGATTTTATAAACGCCTGGGCAAATCGTGACGCGTATCCAATTCACCCAGTCTGGATGCTGGCCGGGCCACGCGGTATTGGCAAGGCGACATTGGCGTATAAAATTGCCCGTATGGTGTATGGAAATGTCGGCGATTTCTTTATCATAGATTTAGCGCACAATTTTGACGACAAGGGTAAAAAGTTAGACACAAATACCATATCGGTCAGCACGATGCGCACAATGATTGATAAAATGCAGATGTCGTCAATGTCGGGCGAATGGCGCGTGGTGCTGATTGATTCCGTTGATGAACTTAGTCGTTCGGCGGCAAATTCTATGCTGAAATTATTAGAAGAACCGCCGGCCAAGACACTGTTTTTGCTGGTTGTGCATCAATTATCAAATGTATTGCCGACAATCCGTTCACGGGCGCGCGTTGAAAAAATGCGACCACTGACGGTGGAACAACTGCGCCAACTGTGCGTGCACTTTATCCCAGACGGAAACACAGACACAGAAATGTTGAAACTGGCCGATGGCAGTTTTGGAAAAATCGCCGCGCTGAAACGCACTGGTGGCGACGTGATATACAACGAACTGATTGAAACGCTGGAAAATCCACACTCTAATTCTGGGGACGTTATGGCGATTGCGAAAAATATTTCCAGTGACCCTGCGTTGTATGAAATTTTACTGGACGCGATTGCACACTTTGGTCTGGCCGACATTTATCCAATGGCGACACGCGCAATCGCAGATATTCGCAATATTCGCCTGGAACCTGAAATTGCGATATTCAAAATCATTATGGAAATAAAAAAATGCTTATAGACACACATTGTCATTTAACCGACAGTTATGTGTCGGGTGATTTGCGTGACGTGCTGGCACGCGCCGCAGAATACGGTGTCCAGAAAATCATCTGTCCAACGGCCGAACCTGGGGACATAGAACACGCAATTAAAATCATTGAAAAATATAATAACGTGTGGGCGACGATTGGTATTCACCCAGAATACCATGGTGCGAACGCTGTTGACTTTTTAACCCATGCGGTAATGACACATCCGCGCGTTGTTGGCGTTGGCGAAATTGGCCTGGACTATCACGAATGTGGTGGCGACACACGCGACGCACAAATCAAATTATTTACCACACAACTGGATATTGCACGCCAGTATGACTTGCCGGTGGCGATACATACGCGCGACGCAGAACGCGATACGCTGGACATATTGCGCGGCGATGTTCGTGGGGTTATGCACTGCTTTACCAGTTCGTGGGATATGGCGCGCATAATGCTGGACCGTGGGTTTTATTTTTCGGCCAGTGGAATTTTAACATTCAAGAACGCCGGTGAAATTCGCGAAACATTTGCGAAAATTCCAACAGACCGCCTGGTCGTTGAAACCGACAGTCCGTTTTGCGCCCCAGTGCCGTATCGTGGCAAAACGTGCCAACCATTTATGGTCACAGAAACGGCGCGCGTTCTGGCTGAAATTCACGGTTTAACATTGGAACAACTGGCCCCGATTTTAGAACAAAACACATACGCGTTGTATCCAAAAATGAACGGGTAATATAAATATTATTATCAAATAAAAATCCCCACCAATCGGTGGGGTATTTTTTATCCTAGAAACGGTATGAACCAGATACCTTGATGTTATGTAATTGGATATCCTGATTATACTGATACCGGTAATCCAGCCCAACCTGGAATCCGGTTGCCGACAGCATTTCCACACCGCCACCGATATTTGCCCACAGTGGGTCAATATCTATGTCGTATGACGTGAATTTCTTGGCCGTGGCGAATTTATACTTTGCGTTGTCCGGCGCACCCAGAACGTCGTATTCAACCCCAATCGTTGCATACGGACGAACCTGAAACCAGACCGACGGATAAATACGTTTTTGCGCGGTCAACGAATACCCCGGTGTGAACGACAGATATCCGTCTGATTTCATTTTCATATAGTCGTGACCACCAACCTTTTCCGTGACGCTGAATCCGAAATTATACCCTGCGCGTGCATACATATTGCCAACAATATACTGGTTCAGCCAATCGTGCAACAGGCCCCATTCTGTATTCAGTGCAAATGCAGTGCCACTGCCGTCAATGGTGCCGTTGACAAACGTCTGGTGACGCGTGATGTCAAACACGTGCAAATCCAAGAACGCATTTCCATACGCGCGCGTTTTTTCGCCCAATGTCTGCATCAAATAACCGCCCAGGCCGATGTTCGTATTGGCAACCTTGGCGTCAACGTGACCGGCAATAAACGGATTTTCAGTTGTATAGCCCAGGTTCATCGCATCTGACACATCGGTTGACGTATGCGACACGCGCCCAGCCAGCCCCAGAATCAACGTATTAGTATGCTGCCAATCAAATCCGCCAGTGATATTAAAGCGATTACCGTCGGCGTGTTTGCCGTCTGATACTTTCTGGAACAACATTCCGTATTCGGCGTCAACCCACGCCTTTTTCAGATTGCGATTACGATTCCAAATAAATTCGTCCAGCATGTGGTCTTCAAATGAACGCGCACTGGTGTGTTCGTTCAAGATGACGCTGCCTGCGACCTGTTCAATTTCACGCGCCTGGAACAGACGGCTGAACCGCGATAACGGCGCACTGTCACGATATGTGTTATAGTGTTCCATACGGCCATATAATTCATTTGCCATTGTTTCCAGGTTTGTTCCGCGGAACAACACAGGCAATAATTCAATCGCGTGACGACCTGTGAATCCCTGTTTTGCCATCTGGTCTGCAATGATATTATCCAGTGCGCCGGCCGACACATATTCGCCGTCTGTATGTTCGGCATTGCGCGCAACAATCGGCTGAATCTTGAATAATTCCACCGGCCCACCAAAGCGTGGGTCAAACACGACATAAATACTGTCCGATGTGCCATTGCCATCAGTATCACGCATTGTCAAATATGCCGATGAATTCCCAGCCGGCATACCGTCAAAGTAATCATAGCAAATACTGCCCGACGCATTGCAAATCACAACGTTCAGATTGCGCAATTTGTCACCTGATTCTGTGATGCCCCCCTGGGCATAGACCAACCAAATCGCATCACCTGCGTCGGCCAATTCGCGCAACGCAATACCAATCTGGTCGGACGCACCGCCACCAATACCACCAGACGGCGTCAGCCCCAGTGATAAATCAGATGCAAATTTGCCGTCAACTGTAATCAACGCACCATCGCCCGATGCGGCATTTGTAATTTGCCCCAGCGTGCCATCAGCCAGGCTGACCGACGACCAATAGTTTGGCAATCCGGCCATACTTGATTTATTGCTGATGTTTGCGAACACCTTGCTGGTGTCAGTAAATGCGTAATCGCCACCGACGTGCATCTGGCCCAGGTTGGCAAATGTCACCCCACCCGACAGATTACCTGCAATGTTGGCATTCAAGTGTGTTGCAGGCACAGCGAACACAATCAGGTTTGTAGCGTTCAAATTGCCCCCCAGATTGAAATCTGTGGCAGAAATACGATACGAATTTGCATCAATATTCACGTCCCCAGCATTTAATACACCTGTGAATTTTTGATATAAATTCGTCGCATTAAATGTATTTTCCACGTCCAGCGATCTACCACCCAGTGTGATTGCGCCATTATTCACGACATCGTGACTGCTGATGTTATTTGCAATCAACTGAATTTCTGCACCATTGTCAACATTGATATTGCCACCGATTGTAATATTGCCACTTGTTGACGCCAGAACAAACGGTGTCCCGGTTGCACCGACTGACATATCGCCATCGCTGCTTGCGACTGCGCCCGTCGCAGACAAACTTCCTGCGATTTCCACATTGTTTGTTGCGGTAATACTGCGCGTCACAGAATCCACCGTAATTGTGCCACCGGTCAGCGAAACCGACGACGTGGCAACGCCCCCCGTCAGCGATTTCAGATTCAGCGTGCCACCCGACACCAACAACTGGCCCAACTGAATATCGCCGCCGGCGGTATCAGACCCAAATATTTCTGTCACAGCATTACCAGAATTTGTAATATTACCCGTCACGCGTATTTGGCGCGTGTGCAAAAGGGTATATGTATTTCCAGACGACACCAGGTTTCCTGCAATACTAATTTGGCCGGTTGTATCCGTTGGCGCCTTTATCGTCATAGTGCCTGTATTCGTGACGTTTTGCAGTGTAATATTTCCACCGGTCAACATCGTTATCCCTGCACTGGAAATATCACCGTTCAGTGTCAATGCATTGGTCGCACTTAGTGTAGTTTTTGCGGCATTTCCCACAATCAATTCATCAGCGGTTAAATCAACAGCCCTGATTTCCATTTCGGAATTATTTTTCAGCGTTTCGGCCGTAAAATTGCCGGCACTGTTCATTTTTACTTTGCCATCTGTTTCATTAGCAACCGTAGCAAAAGACAGCGCACTGTTTGACGTCGTTGTAATATCCACTGTTCCGTGTGTCAGTTGCAAATCACGCATAGTTCCCAAATCCAGGCTGCCGGTTGTCAACTTAAACTCATTTGACGCCGTCATACCTGATAAATCAACCCCGTGTACAAACGTCGTTGTACCAGAAACATTTCCGTCAAAGGTGCCCTTGTTCACAAATGATACGCCACCTGTATCTGCACCCAACACCGACAGATTGACCCTGCTGTCTATTTTTAACGTGCCACCTGTGTCTTGTGACATTGTGCCATTCACCGTTATCGCACCCCCAGAAATAGTCATCATTTTGGTGGACTTATTCTCAACATTGACCTGAACCTCTATGTCGCCATAGTTGCCGCCGTGCGCATCAGTTGCGGTAATATTTAACGCGCCACTATCCACCAAATTCTGGATACTGCCGTCAACCCTGATGTCCCCAGCCGTTATCGTGCCGGTATTATTGGCGGTGCCGGTGTATTTGAAATCATTCATCTTTAACATACCGTCCTCGTCCAGCATCAACGCCGAGTCTGC
>URSG01000026.1 GCA_900550565.1 uncultured Rickettsiales bacterium
TTGACCGACCAGATTCTTGTTTCATTTTTATATCCCTTATTTGCTATTTGTTTTTTTTATTTTATCATAATTAGTATGAATATTCAATTTTCTGATTTAATTGAAAACAGTCCAAATGCCCCCGGCGTATATAAAATGTATGACGCCGATGGCATGCTGTTATACGTTGGCAAGGCCAAGAATTTGGCCAATCGCCTGCGCCAGTATGTGGACACATCAAAACTGGAATTGCACAAACAGGTTATGCGCAGTTTGGTCACGCGCGTAGATTGGGAAATCGTTCCGACCGAATCGGACGCACTGATACGCGAACAAGAATTGATAAAGACCCTGCGACCAAAATATAACATTATGCTGACCGATGGGAAAATGTACCCTATGTTGGCACTGACAAATTCCGAATTTCCCCGTCTGTTAAAATTCCGCGGTAAAATTTCACAACGACGTGATGTATATGGCCCATATCCATCGGTTGGCGCACTGAACGAAACAATAAAAATAATTCAAAAGGTATGCCAAATCAGAACGTGCAGTGATACATTTATGCGCAACCGGGCGCGGCCGTGTTTGTTACATCAAATCGGCCGTTGCAGCGCGCCGTGCGTCCTGGCACAATCAGACTATGCCGCGCGCGTCAGTTTGGCACGAAAAATTCTGACTGGGGACAGCGAACCTATCATCGCAGACCTGACAAAACAGATGCAAAAATATTCTGCGGAAATGGACTTTGAATCGGCGGCGGTGGCGCGTGATAAAATCGCCGAATTGACACATACTGCAAATCGCGGCATACAGCGCAAACGTGCACATAGCGCAGATTTTGATTGGGCAAATGCGACCGATGATTTAGAAAAATTTTTGGGACTGAAAATATCTATGGCGGGCGTATTTGATAACTCGCACTTGTTCGGTCGCAGCGCGGTTGGCGCAATGATTACATTTGGCCACGACGGATTTATAAAAACTGGCTATCGACATTTTAAATTACGCAATGCTGCGGCGGCTGGAAATGACATTGCAATGATGGCCGAATTTGTTGCACGCGCGAACGAAAAAAACAATCTGGATTTGATAATCGTTGACGGTGGTATGGCCCAGTGGCGCATCGCCCACCGCGTTGCCCCCAACGTTCCAATCCTTGGTGTCACCAAGGGCGAGGTTCGCAACGGCGACGAACATTTCATTATGCCTGACGGTACCGTAAATCGCGACGTCCCCAAGGATTCACGTCTGTTTTTATTACTGCGCGCCGTCCGGGACGAGGCGCACCGTTTCGTCATCACATACCATCGCACAGTTCGCGCCAAGACAATGACATCGTCTGTGCTGGACGACATAGAAGGCATTGGTCCCCGGCGCAAACACGCACTGTTGACACATTTTGGCACAGTTCGCGCCATATCTGATGCCGACCTGACGGCGCTGTTGCGGGTTCCAGGGCTGGGGCAAAGTGCGGCTGAAAAAATTTATGCATATTTTCATTCAGGGGTGGTATAATAGACCTGTTCATGATTTATAATAACAAAGGAGTAAAACATGAAATTCTTCGTAAACTTTTTATCCGCATTCCGCATAACTGCGGCATTTGCGATAATTCCAACAATTATGTTCGGTATGTACAAGACAACATTTTTCTTGTATGTTTTGGCGGCAATATCGGATTGGTTTGACGGCTTTCTGGCACGCAAATACAACGTATGCAGCAAACTGGGTGGCGTGCTGGACCACATCGGTGACAAATTGTTGGTCTGCAACACATTGATTATGTTGGCGATAATGATGCCGGTATGGTTTATCGTTGTTCCAATTATTTTAATGATTGCACGCGAATTGTATATCAGTGGCCTGCGCGAATTCTTGGGCACCCAGAAAATTGAAATGCCAGTTCCCAAGGCACGTTTTTCACTGGGCAAAATAAAGACAACGTTCCAGATGATTACAATCGCTGCTTTCTTGGGCGTGTTCGCAATCGGTTCATTGGTCACACCACAAACGACCAGCCGCGTGTTCGTATATGCGATTTACATCTTGCCCCAGATTGGCATGTGGGGATTGTGGATTTCGCTGGGTGCATCCCTGACCAGTGCGGCACAATACACACGCACATTTGCAGAAAAATTAAAGAAAATTAAATAATAAAAATACCGGCAAATTTGCCGGTATTTTTTTACCATAAAAAAATGCGCTATATGCACCGTTTCCTGCACATAGCGCGTTTTTTAGAACCACCCTTTTTTGGCTGGTTTTGTTTCTGCAAATTCGTTCAAAATCTTTTTCTGTTTTTCGGTCAACTTTGTTGGAATTTGCACCCCAACCAAGATGTACAAATCACCAAAACTGTTGCTGCGACCTGTGGGCATACCGTGACCACGAACACGCAGTTTTTCACCAACCTGGGTACCAGACGGAACCTTGACCGACAGTTTCTTGTCATCAATGGTATCAACCTCTATCTCGCCCCCCAGGGCCAGGGTTGTGAACGGCACGTCAATCCGTGAAACCAAATCTGCCCCGACGCGTTCAAAACGTGCATCAGGTGCGATATGAATATCCAAATAGAAATCACCCGGCGTGCCACCGTTTGACGCAGCCTCGCCCTGGCCTGCCAGGCGCAGACGCGCACCATCATCAATGCCGGCCGGAATCTTGACGTCCAGCGTTCTGGATTTATGCACCGTCCCAGTTCCGTCACAGGCCGTGCATTTTTTATCAATCTTGCGCCCCAGTCCCCCACAATCAGGACACGGCGTTTCCACCGCAAAAAATCCCTGGCGCGTGTGAACATATCCCGAACCGCCACACGTTTTGCATGTCGGGGCCGGTTTACCATCAGCGGTGCCATTGCCGGCACACTTTTCACACGTCACATTGCTGGAAAACTTTACCGTATGCGTTGTGCCAAAATACGCATCACGCAGTGATATTGTGACATCGTCCAACAAATCACGACCACGATTTTGTTGTGCGCCACGGCCGGCACCAAAATCACCGAACCCGAATCCACGCATCGCCTCGCGCAATATGTCGTCCATACCGGCACCGCCGCCCATATCAAAATGAAATGCGCCATTACCGAACGGGTTTCCACCAAAGCCTGCGCCAGCCGACGCGCCATTGCCCCCTGCGAACGCCGCATCACCGAATCGGTCATACGCCGCACGTTTTTGTGGGTCTTTCAAAATATCAAAGGCGTTATTTACCTCTTTAAATTTTTCCTCGGCTGATTTATCCCCCGGATTTTTATCAGGGTGATATTGCATAACCAGTTTATGATATGCTTTTTTAATATCGGCATCCGACGCGTCACGCGCGACACCCAAAACTTCATACGGATTTTTATTCATAATCTTAGGCCTATTATTTTTTCATTGATTGATATATAAGGTCCTCAACAGAAAAATTCAAGTCCATAAAACTGTTTCGCTTGCGAAAAATGAATTTTTGCGCTAATAATACGGTGCTATGACAGAAAATAATACACACACATACGATGCATCAGATATTCAAGTACTAGAAGGATTGGAACCTGTTCGCCTGCGCCCCGGTATGTATATTGGTGGCACTGATGAAAAGGCGTGGCACCACCTGCCGATAGAGATTATGGATAACTCTATTGACGAGGCTGTGGCCGGCTTTGCCAAGAAAATCACGGTGAACCTGATTGACGCCAAGACGATTGAAATTACCGATGACGGTCGCGGTATCCCGGTTGACGAACACCCAAAATATCCGGGCAAATCCGCATTAGAGGTTATTTTGACCACCCTGCATTCTGGGGGCAAGTTTAATAATAATGTTTATAAAACCAGTGGCGGTCTGCACGGCGTCGGCAGTGCGGTTGTCAACGCCCTGTCGTCTGAAATGATTGTGACGATTTCTCGTGACGGATACGAATGGCACCAGACGTTTTCACGTGGCAAGGTCACATCGCCAATAACGCGCGGCAACGCAACCAAGGCCCACGGGACAAAAATCCGCTTTACCATTGATGATGAAATTTTCGGCGCGAACGCTGTGTTCAAACCGATTAAGATTTATCGTATGGCGCGTGCAAAATCATTTTTATCACGTGGGGTAAAAATTGACTGGCACTGCAATCCAGACCTGTTGACTGATGATATGCAGATTCCAACCGACACGACATTTTATTACCCGGGTGGTGTCGCAGATTTTCTGGACGAAAAGACAAATTCAAAACCACGCATATTGCCAAAAATTTTCAGTGGCAGTGTTGATTTTCCTGATGATTCTGGCCGCGTAGAATGGGCATTGACGGTATTGACCGACGAAAACGGTGCGGCATCTGACGATGGATTTTTTGCGTCATACTGCAATACGATTGCAACGATTGACGGTGGCACCCACGAAACCGGATTCAAGGCTGCAATCACCAAGGGGATTAAGGCATACGGGGAAAAGGTGAACAATAAATCCGCGTCCACAATCATTGGCGACGACGTATTTGATTCGGTTGCGGCGATTGTATCCGTATTTTATAAAACGCCACAGTTCTTGGGCCAAACCAAAGAGAAATTATCTAACCCTGAAATTGCCCGTTATACCGAGGCCGCATTACGTGACCCATGGGAAATATTTTTGGCATCTGATCCCAAGACTGCGAACGCATTGCTGGACTTTATCGTAAATCTGGCGAACGCCCGTATCAAGACCAAACAGGTCAAGGATATTGCACGCAAAACCCCAACAAAACGCGCCCGTATGCCGGCAAAACTGGCCGATTGTTCCAAGCACGGCATAGAAGGCACAGAATTATTTATAGTAGAGGGCGAATCGGCTGGCGGTACCGCGAAACAGGCACGCGACCGCGCAACCCAGGCGATTATGCCCCTGCGTGGCAAGGTTTTAAACGTTATCTCTAATTCCGACGAACGATTCGGCGCGAACAAGGAATTAAACGAACTGATTGATATTATTGGTGCCGGCACGGCCAAGGATTGGGACAATTCAAAATTACGCTATGAAAAAATCATCGTGATGACCGATGCCGACGTTGACGGCAGTCATATTGCATCATTGCTGATGGCGTTTTTCTATCAACATATGCCACAACTGATTTATGGTGGTCATTTGTATTTATCGTGTCCGCCACTGTATAAATTCACATGTGGCACCGAATCGTTCTATGTGGACAGTGACGAAGAACTGGACGCATTGCAAAACGGCAAATATAAAAATAAAAAGGTGGAAATTTCCCGATTCAAGGGTCTGGGCGAAATGATGCCAAACCAGTTAAAGGAAACAACTATGTCGCCCAAGACACGTCGTTTAATTCGCGTTGAATTGCCACCACGCACCGACGACGGCATAGAAGACACCGAAAAAACGCGCACAATTGTTTCTGAATTGATGGGCCGCAAACCTGAATTTCGTTTTCGCTTTATCACAGAACACGCGCAATTTGTCAAAGACCTGTTCGTATAAAACCCTGTTTTTTTCCTGTTGTGGGTAATTTCCTGTCATGAACGCTTTCGCACATGTCATTCCGGGGTGCGACCCCGGAATTCAGGCATAACAAAGCCCCTGTGGGCCACCCCTATTCCAGTCCCCCACAACGAACACTTGACAATTTATATTTTTGTCCTATGTTATACATATAGAATAACATATAGAGGGATATAAAAATGAAATTCGGACCAACACATAAAAAGAAAAACACATATATTGTCAAATTAAATAATTTGATGATTGACGCGTTTGCGTTCGGTATGTGCGATAAAATGCCACTGCCGGTTGTAATCCTTAATGGCCAGCCGACACAGAACGACCAGAACGGCTGGCTGAAATGCACAAAATTTCCAAACCCTGCCGCGGTCGAAATGCAGGCAACATTCAACGAAATGAAACCTGTGATGGGTGAAAAAGTTGCGTCCACGATTATAGAATACCTGGACAAAGAAACGGGCCGTCCTGTTGCGACACTGTTTCCGACCGTGTTATACATACACGACAACTATGAAAACGATTATATGGCCCACCTGAATCACGCATCGCGCCAAGATTTAAATCATCAACTCGCCCTGCGCCAGGAATTAATCAAAAAATATATGATGTCCAAGAATCGTTAAAAAACGGGGTTTTGCCCCGTTTTTTTATTGAATACCGACACTGAAATCATCGCCCCACGTGGCAACAACCTGGCCACCGATGGTGCATTGCACATCTTCAAATCCGCCAGATACCTGGTTCTTTTTTACGATATTACTGGTCACCAACGCGCCCGTTGTCCCCAGCACGACCGC
>URSG01000027.1 GCA_900550565.1 uncultured Rickettsiales bacterium
CAGTCCATCAAATCCCAGTTTGGCCACCAGTACATCCAGGGATTTGAAATCAGCAACCTGTTGAATTTCGCCGTGTCTCTGGCAGAGGATTCCCGGCTCAGCCCGGTGATGGCCATGGAGCAGCTGCACTGTGTCAATGCCGCCCAGGTGCTGGCGGGGGTGGTGTATGCCTGTCTGCGCTGCGGAAGAAGCTTTGATACGGCCCTCATCGCCGCGGTGAACCACTCGTGCCGCTCCGATAAAAACATCCCCCCTGCCAGAAGTCTATTCCGGTCAGGGGGGAATATGTGTTATTTGCCGCCGTGAATATATTTCCGGTCCCAGTCCAGGTCAAAGAGCTTGTTGCCCATTTCCATGGTGCAGCCGTTGTACATATCCTCGGCCATTTCCGCCAGCACCGGGGCGGTCTGGGTGCGACACAGATTTACGTGCGTGCATGGCGGAAAAATGTGGTTCTGATTTCACAAAATGCAGTGGCGACACCGACACCCTGTGGGGGGACAAGATGGACGCCTGTCGTCGCAAAATCACGACCTGCACATCGGCGATGTATGCAAAATTCGCGCCCGAAATTCGTGCCGACCGCGATATGAACGCGCGTCTGGCGTCATATAACACAATTATTGACTGTGGCAACCGCTATAATAAATGTATTGTTGAACAGTGTGGCACCACGTATTCCAAATGTCTGGGCAAATCGGCCGGCGACACGGCGATTTCTGCGTGTGCCAGCATTGCGCGCGAATGCACCACGGCGGACAGTGGCCTGGCCAGTCGCACAATGAACGTATTTGCGACCCTGCGCCAAGGGGCCGAGGTTCAGGTTAAATCTGATGAACAGCGTCTGTATGCCCTGCGCGACCAGATGTCGGCGATGTGCCGTCGCCTGGGGGCGATGTTTGATGAACGCAGTTTGACATGCGTCTATACTGTGAATTTCTGGGCGGGCGAAAACCCAGAAACCCCATTTGCGTCCAAAAAACTTTATGCCGGCGACACATTTGATTGCACCCAGAATTGGTTTGGCATTGACGTCACCACGTTCAAAGAAAACGCATATCGTCTGACCCGCGAACAAACATCTGCGACATCATCGCTGATGGGGTCTGGGGTTGGTATGGCGGTTGGCGCGGTCACATCTGGCGCGATAAATCGTGCGATTGACCGGCACAAGGCGGACCGCGCCCTGAACCAGGCCCAGGACGATTACGACAAAGACTATGGTGATAATTCCAACGACAACGGCGACGGTGACAACGACGGCGACAACGACGATGGCAACAACGACAACAGTGACGAATAAACGATGAAAAAATTATTGACTGCCATTTTTGCAATCTCTATTACCGTTCCGGCATTTGCCCGAACGGTCACCGGGACCGTTGTGGACGAAAATAACGCCCCAATGATTGGTGCCACTGTCCAACTGTCCAGCGATAAAAAGGTCGGCACACTCACCGACACCAACGGTAAATTTTCATTGAATAACGTTTCCGATGACGAAATACCTTTAACTGTTACTTACGTTGGTTATAAAACACAAACAGTGCAATATCCATCCAACAAAGATATGTATAATGTCTCAAACGTAACCATACACATGACCCCGAGCAGTGAAGTGTTGGACGACGTTGTTGTATCTACCTGTAAAACAAAAGCCCCCAACGCAACAACAACCTTATATGACACTTATGCCAAGCATTGCTACCCGTCCGAGTGTGAATCCGCACGATATAAATTGACCAATTCAAGAAAAGCAAAAAAAACAGACAACTCTTGCACCACTGATCCAACTGACCAGTGTGAAGCCGACGATGCGGACTGCACAACAATAACCATTGGTGATGCGTGCGTTGACCAAAATGGCCACGTTTGCCCCAGCAACGACAAAAACGCCGCAGTCGCAAAATATGAATGGGACGACGCTACGCAAACACTGAACTGTGTCATAACAAAATGTAAAGAACGCTTTATGCTAGAAGGCGACAAATGCGTGGCCAGCGATGGGCCCTGTGACAGAGACCAGATTGCGGCCATTGCACATGCAACCAAGGGTGAATTAAAAAAAGGCAAATGTCACGTCACCGAATGCGACCCAGGATACGAGGTATTAAATGACACCTGTGTTGAAATCAGTGGAAAGTGCCGACCATCACACCGCAAGGCAAAATCCGGCACCCGTGCCTGGGACAAAAAAACCGGCAAAGAAATTTGCATCGTCACCGAATGTGAATCTGGATACAGCATCAGCGATGATAAATTGTCCTGTCAGTCAAAACTGAGCGAGGCCGATTCCCGGAAACGTGTTGACGAACTGCGCGAAAACGCAAAAAAAATGCACGACAAGGAAACGTCAACGGCCAACAAATTGATTGGCGCGGCCGGCATTGGCGCAACTGGAATCGGCACGTCCCAGGCACTGTCTGCATTATCTGAACAGCGCGCGGACAATCGCGCCGAAGACGATATGCGCGCATACCTGTCCACAATCAAGTGCGACTATGGCACAGGCAAAACCGTCAATGGTGGCGAAACCGGCATTGAATTGCCGGGTGGCAACGAATTGACGCAATACGTGACCCAATATAAAACACTGGCCGCCGATTTAAAGGTTCGCAAAACCGCACTGGGGATGTCGCCTGGGATTGAATCTGAAACAATTATTGACGCGGCGGAAACGGGTCTGTATGACAACGCGGCGACCGGCAAAACCAACGGCGCATTTACCAGCCTGTCGCGCGCACTGAGTGACGAAACCAGTGCCGACGCCCAGGCCTGGGCCCAGCAAAAGGCCGACACCGCCAGCAAGTTAAAAACCGGTGCGATTGTCGCCGGCGTTGGTGCCGTGGGCAGTGCGATTGCCAACCTGGCGGTAAATTCCGGCGCAGACAAGCAAAATAAAAGCGACGAAATCCTGGCCAAATACACCAAGAAACTGCAGGCTGTAATTGACAATGTTGAACAGCAGATTCCCCCAAAAAAATGCGCTGATTATTCGGGTGCAAAAGGAACATTCCCAAATTGCCAATGTTCGGCCACCAACCAATACTTTCATGCTGAGTCTGGCTGTATCACGTGCGACGGTGGGCGTGTTGTGAATAAAGGTAGAACTGGATGCGAATGTCCGCCTAGCCTGCCGGTAGAAAAAGAAGACGGCCAATGCACCGCAAAAACACCAGATTGCGAGCTGTCTGGGTTGAAAAGTTCGGACGAATGCAAATGTATTGATAATGCAACCGCTGATTCCAACGACAAATGCGTATGCAACGACGGCTATACAGAAACCAATGGCGTCTGTATCCAAAATCAGCCGACCCCCACCCCGTTGCCAAACGTAATCACGCTGAACATGAACAGTGACACATTATTTGACTCGGGCAGCGCAACCGTCAAAAACGCAAAAGACTTAACAAACGATTTACAACAACAAATTAACGAGCGGACGGAACTGGTTTGGGATAATTTGACATATTGTGTTTCGGTGACGGGACACACTGACCGAACCAATTTTAGACGGGGCAGTAAAATGAACAACCAAACATTGTCCGAACAACGTGCAAAAGCGGTAGAACAAATAATGCGACAGGTTTTCACCATGGGAACCCCTAATTTCCAATCAAGTGGCAAAGGGGCATCGGAATGCACGGCACCAACATACAAAAGAAACGATAAAAGATGCCGTCATGTTAAAATCGTAATTGCCGATGGCAAATGCAACGATACAAACACAGATATGAAAACAAGCGCAATCACTGCGGCCGCTGCCGCTGTGGCCGACGCCACGTCCCAAACACCCGAAAAAGTTGACACAAGAACAAACGAGCCAACCGAACAGAAGGTAGAAAAGCAAGGAACCACAACAGATACGCCGGCAACTGGCGCAGACTCTACCAACACGGGCGAAACAACGGTTGACGCTACTGATGATGTGTCTAATGACACAAGCACCGAAAAAGATGACGAAAAAATAAACGACCCAACCGACTCCAAACAAACAGACCAACAGACGCAAGAAACCCCAACAGATACGCAGGCAACTGACACAGACTCTGCCGACACGGGCGAAACAACGGATGTCACTACTAATGATGTGCCTAATGACACAAACGCCGAAAAAGGTGGCAAAAAAACAGACGAACCGAATGCAGAAGAGCAAGAAACCCAAACCGTCACAAAATCCAGCCAGCCATTATCTGATGATACGGTTCGCCAGGCCATGTCAGATTTTGTATCCGCATGTGAAAACTATTCAGACCGCACTGGAACAACCGGAATGTTTTTTGTTAACGATCGTGTCATGAAATATCTCGACCTTACGGGTCGCACCTCCGCCCCCGCCCAAGATGCATATTGTATATTCCTGAAAAAGGCATCCAACACAGCCACCAGTGGTGCAAACGACCCCCAGATAAACAAAATTACCCAAAAAACAATCAACGATCTGGATTTGAATATAGATAAACTAAAAGCCTCTATTCCTGATGGCAAGATTTTGTCCGCCGATTCATCCTGGGGCTCAACTCGTTGTCAGCAAACATTCGAAAATATAGACGAACCAAAAAACATCTCTTATAAAGGTCAATCGATCGGTATACAAGACAAATATACCGCATGTAAATTTATACTTAGAAATATTTCAAAGAATTAGGCCTATTGACCACTTTCGTCATATTTTATACCCCAAACGCAATCATCACATCACTTTATTGTCATTCCGGGGCTTGACCCCGGAATCCAGGTTATGGTGCAAATAGTGCCGAATACCACCGCCTTTGTCATTCCGGGGCCTGACCCCGGAATCCAGGTTATGGTGC
>URSG01000028.1 GCA_900550565.1 uncultured Rickettsiales bacterium
CCTATTCCTGCCTGCGCAGGAATGACAAGTTTTTAAGTTTTTTATTCTAAAACTAAATCACTAAATCACTTTCTCACTATATCACTCTCTCACTCTATCACTTTGTCACTAAAAAAACCGCCTGGGGCGGTTTTTTTATGGACACTGGGTCAGTTGATGTAAAACGTTTTGCACGTCGTTGTTTATTGATACCGTAATCTCGCGCCCCAGGCCGTCGGTGTATGTATAATTAAACTTGGCATCTTTGAATTCTGGGACGGCCGCGTATGCGTCATTAAACGGTGCCAGCATTGCATTAAACCACTGGCGTCCACGGCACAGACAACCGTTGCGAACGTCGGCCGCCACCGCCGCTGTTGATGTGTTTGGATATTTCGTATCCAATTCATTGTCGGTCATCATCAGGCAACGTGTGCCAAATCCGTAAAAGTTTGCGTCATCTGCCATAAATTTATAGACCAATCCATCAGACGCCCCTGCGCGACGCAATGAATACGCCATACCATCAGTGCAACACGCACGCGCCGAATTCAGCAACATCTTATACCGGGCCAGCAACGGTGCCGCCGCCGGATTTGATGCGTCAATGTTTGCGTCGCAACGCGCCGCGTCAACGAATTCTGCCATACGGACATCTTGGATTTTATTGCTGCGTGGGGCAACAACCTCGCGCATGATGGGTTTGCGACGCCAAATATCACATTCGGCATCAGTATCAAACGGACAACCGTCACTGCGCCCAAATACAGTTTGAACTGTTTCTGTCATATCCTGGGCCGTGTATGTGGCGCGTGGCGCAACCGCGCTGTTTGTCCACAGGTTATCCTGGGGCTTTTTCGGTGCTAATAATTCTTCTATGCGCGCGCGCGTTGCGATTGCGTCGTCCATATTTTGATTATACATCTGGACCGCAATATCAGGCGTTGCCTGGATATCTTGTTCATAGACCATTGGTAATGATTCCAAGAACCAGTCTGAAAAATCCTTGTCCCGGTATGAAACAATGGAATCGTCCCAAATTGGCACGCCATCGCGCCAATCCACGGTTTTATCGTATCCGCGTTGCTGGTATTTTCCGTGCGTGCCGTCCCATAACGGCGCGCGGTTGTCCGGCGCGACCGGCTTTACAGATAACATCTTGACCTGGCGCATAGGAATTTGTTCGGCATAGACGTATTCCACAGGCTGGCTGTATTCAACGATTGGCGTCTGGATTATTCCCAACTGGCGCGGTTCAGATACCGCAACCTGGCGCGTATCCATTGGTTCAATATCACAGCCCGTGCCGACGCAGTCCGACGCACGCACCACATTTGCCCCGAATAAACATACCAGGGACGATAAAATTGCAATCTTGGTATTCATACTTTGAATAATATCACAAAAACGCTTTCGTTTGAACAGGTTTTTGTGGAAAAACGTTTTTTACTTGTTGTCGCATTGCCGTTCCGCTAGTATATGAATATAGTCAATATAACAACCCCAGGAGAAAAAATGAAAAAATACACAATCAGTATGTTCGGTGCGGTTGCGATGATGGCGGTGTCGCCGTGCGCATTTGCAGATGACGCGCCTGCAACAAATACCAAGGCAAAATTTCCTCACGGCGTCCAGGTTGGTGTGGGGGTATCTGCAACCAGTGGATTAAACGGTTTTGTTGGCTATGCGAACAAAGACTTTGATTCCTTTTGGGCCAAGCGTTTCGGTGTCCGTCTGGATTTTGCCAGCACGCGCCCGATAAAATCGGCAATAAATTCTGGGGTTGATTCGTTTATGGGTGACGACGGGGTTGATGTCGGTGATAATCTGACGGTCAAAGATGGTGAAATAAAATCATATCACGCCGCCGCATTGTTGGACTTTTACCCATTTGGTAATACGTGGTTCTTGGGTGGTGTGCGCCTGACCGGTGGTTATTATCTGGGAAAAACAGATATAGATGCGAATTTGGCAGGCCATATTGACGGTATGCCAAACGAATCGTATGAATTCAAATTGATGGACGAAATGTATCGCTATACCGGCAATTCCGTCCAGGGGACTGCGCACGCAGACTGGAAATATTCGGGGCCATACCTGGGGACTGGTTTTGATTTAGGTCTGTTTGCAGGGTTCAAGATTTATATGGACGCAGGCGTTGTGTTCACTAACAAGGCCGCCCAACTGGACTTGGATGTCCCGTTTGAAGGACTGGAACATTGGAACGGCACAGACTGGGATACTGTTGCCGGCGACAGCGCATTACAGGCCCAGGTTGACGTCGTCACACGCGAAGCGTTGGCCGATGCCCAGCACGAATTGAACGATAACAAGTTTTATCCGATGGTCAAAATGGGCTTTATGTACCGATTCTGATGATGCGATTCGTTAAATAAAATATAAAACGCCCACTTTTTGGGCGTTTTTTTATAAAACCGAATCAGATTTTGCCGAAAAACCGAATCGTGGCGTGGACGGTTTGATAAAAAAATCAAAAAAACTAAAAAAAATTTCAATTAAAAAAATGCCGAATTTTCAGGGTGTTGACAATTTTTTGTGGGCGATAAATAAATTTTCGTAAAATTATTTTCTAAAAATCGCTTGACTTTTTTCGGAATAGGGCACATACTATGCGAGCTTTCAAGTTGGGAACAAATCAAAAAAACTCTCAACCCCTGAAATTCTGCGGTTATCGGAACGACCAAACGAATAGGGTTCCTGATAAACTCGCAAACATTGTGAATAAAAGCAGCTCATCAAAAGATTTTTGATGCAAATCAAGAATCTGTTCAAGAAGAGATATGCAGACAGTTGAATTTGGAAATATCCAAACTTTGACTAAGTCAATGTGCATATCCTAGACAGGTAGTAGGTTTACATATTAAACCTCGTTAAAAACTTGTCTTGCGAATTATATATATGTAAAGACGAACTGATATTATGTCAGTGTTGTTTAATGCACAGGGCTTAAACCCAAGTTTTTTAGAACTTGAGAGTTTGATCCTGGCTCAGAACGAACGCTGGCGGCAGGTCTTAGGCATGCAAGTCGAACGGGTGAAGCAGGGCTTGCCCTGTGGAGCTAGTGGCGCACGAGTGAGTAACGCGTGGGAAACTGCCCATCACTGGGGAATAACGTTTGGAAACGAACGCTAATACCGCATACGCCGGAAACGGGAAAGATTTATCGGTGATGGATGTGCCCGCGTTGGATTAGCTTGTTGGTGGGGTAATGGCCTACCAAGGCGATGATCCATAGCTGGTCTGAGAGGACGATCAGCCACGCTGGAACTGAGACACGGTCCAGACTCCTACGGGAGGCAGCAGCTAAGAATATTGGGCAATGGAGGAAACTCTGACCCAGCCATGCCGCGTGAATGAAGAAGGCCTTCGGGTTGTAAAGTTCTTTTAATCGTGAAGATGATGACAGTAGCGATAGAAAAAGCACCGGCTAACTTCGTGCCAGCAGCCGCGGTAATACGAAGGGTGCAAGCGTTGTTCGGATTTACTGGGCGTAAAGCGTCCGTAGGTGGTTTGTTAAGTCAGAGGTGAAATCCCAGGGCCCAACCCTGGAACTGCCTTTGATACTGGCAGGCTGGAGCGTGATAGAGGAAGATGGAACATCTGGTGTAGGGGTGAAATCCGTAGATATCAGATAGAACACCAATGGCGAAGGCAGTCTTCTGGATCATTGCTGACACTGAGGGACGAAAGCGTGGGTAGCAAACAGAATTAGATACTCTGGTAGTCCACGCCCTAAACGATGTGTGCTTGTTGTTGGTTCCCTTCGGGGTATCAGTGACGTAGCTAACGCGTTAAGCACACCGCCTGGGGAGTACGATCGCAAGATTAAAACTTAAAGGAATTGACGGGGACCCGCACAAGCGGTGGAGTATGTTGTTTAATTCGATGCTACGCGAGAAACCTTACCGACCCTTGACATCCCGCACGCGACTTCCAGAGATGGTTGTCTTCTATTCGGTAGGTGCGGAGACAGATGCTGCATGGCTGTCGTCAGCTCGTGTCGTGAGATGTTGGGTTAAGTCCCGCAAC